>JAJFJI010000176.1 GCA_021774205.1 Nitrosomonas sp. | reverse complement strand
TTCAGATACAATCAACCACTCATCGGTTCCGACCAGTTTGGTCGTTCCTGCATCAACCCCCTCTGGGCGTTCTGTTGTGTCGCGCATCACCAAAACCGGTTTGCCAAGGCTAGGCGCTTCTTCCTGAATGCCACCGGAATCTGTTAGGACTAGATAGGCGCGGCTCATCAAGTAAACAAAGGACAGATAATCAAGGGGCTCGATCAAATGAATTGAAGGTTCATTTGCAAGAATGTGCTGGACGGGTTTGCGAACATTCGGATTGAGGTGAACCGGATAAATAATCTCAACATCATGACGTGCACTCAGCGTCTTTAATGCGTAACAGATATTCTCAAACCCCTTGCCAAAATTTTCTCGACGATGACCGGTTACCAGAATCAAACGCTTAGCAGGGTCAAGATAGGTAAATTTCGAATCATAGATATGTCGTAATTCCGGCTCACCTTCCAAGCGTGCCACCACATGCAATAGGGAATCAATAACAGTGTTGCCAGTGGTGTGAATTATTTTTGTATCTATGCCTTCTCGAATGAGGTTAAGACGTGCATTTTCAGTCGGCGCAAAATGTAAGGAGGCAATTACGCCAGTAAGGCGACGATTTATCTCTTCGGGCCAAGGCGAATAGATATTCCCGGTTCGTAAACCTGCTTCCACATGGGCCACAGCTATTCGTGCGTAGTAAGCTGCCAAAGAGGCTGCAAATGTGGTTGTGGTGTCACCATGAACCATGACAATATCTGGCCTGTACTCTTCCAGAACATATCGCAATCCGGCAAGAGCGCGCGTAGTAACTTCGGTCAGATTTTGTCCGCTATGCATAATATCTAGATCATAGTCAGGAACGATATGGAATAACGCTAAAACCTGATCCAGCATTTGACGGTGCTGGGCAGTTACGCAGATGCGAATATCTAACCCGCTACATGAAAGCGCATGGTTTTTTAACGCGCTCACTACTGGCGCCATTTTGATCGCTTCTGGTCTGGTACCAATAACGATACAGATACGTTTACTCACAAGTTAAGCCTCAATTTGTAGTAGCTTTGTATTTCCGCGCAGTCATTTCAATCCCAAATATCATGCGCTAGTTTTCTGTAAATGCACGAGAATCAAAGGGGCCATCCATTGCTTCTTGATCCCAGCTGTTTATCTGTAAATTTCTCAGGTCATCCCTCTCATACAAGAAATTGCTCAAACCTAAAATTCTCAGTTGGGTGGTGTTTAGCGTGCGCTGTTGTTTCTTTTTGGCAAGTCGCAATGAGACGGTATAACGCGTTATTTCAACGAATTGCAACGCAGTAAAAAAGAAAGAACGGCGTGCTATAAGCATCATCGTGTTCATCACATTAAAGGTGCGTGTCATAGTGAAAAATATGAGTTTTCTTTTCATGAGGTTAATTATTTCTGTCGCGGTCAACTGAGGATTCTAGGTTCAAAGGGCTGTTTAAAAACCCAATACAAAATGATACTGTTCTTTTTGATTGATGTATGCTGATTCTCGTGGCTGGTGACAATCACAACCGCCTGAGCACTCTGAAATACTTGTTCAAGAGATTCAACCATCAAATGTGATTTCCTGCTATCATCCGCGCTCTTTATATACGCAATTCCAAGGACGGCTCGTTGTTCCTTTGATGAGATAGCCACAGTCATTCAGGGCGTTCTTGCAGCAAGTTAATAGTGTATGCCGGCATGCTATTGTTGGTATTCCTTCTAAGTTGCATCAGTTCTGGATGTAATCGACTTTAATGGATGCTGCTTTAAGCCACGCAGGATCTACAGTAATACACTGTTTGCCTAAAATCTATCTTCCACTGAGCCATCATTGCATCGTTATTTAGTCGGATCTTACAACTTGTTATAAGTATTTCAGGTCTAGTGTTATCACTCAATTTTATGTTTAATCTAGTAGATATGAAACTTGATTGCTATGCAAACGAAAGCGTTGACCTGACCTATGACCTAAGGTTGTCTTTGTTTTTTCTTGATAATTTTGAACTCAGGCGTGGAATTTTATGGTTTCGCTAAATAAGCGCTGTTTCAGTTGGTCGCTATGAGTTTAAATCATTGTTAAAGTATCGTGTCCTTTGCTTAGTTAGTTATTACCTGCCTGGATTTAAAGCAGGTGGCCCATTACGAACGATCTCAAATATGGTTGAACATCTTGGGGATGATTTTGAATTTTGGATCATAACTCGTGACAGAGACTTAGGTGATGACTTGCCGTACCCAGATTTGACTATAAATCAGTGGATATCGGTTGGGAACGCAAACGTGTATTATATTTCTCCAGACCGCTTAAAACTATTTGGTATTGCGCGGCTAATTAACGATGCTCCCCACGACTTGCTATACTTAAATAGTTTTTTTGATTCTGAATTTACTATTAAGCCTTTATTAGCTCGTTTTTTAGGTGAGATAAAAACAAAGCCTGTTGTTCTAGCTCCGCGGGGAGAGTTTTCTAAAGGGGCGTTAAAGCTTAAGGCATTAAAAAAACGCACATATATTGCGTTATTTAAGTTATTGGGCTTGTGTAAGAACATTGCTTGGCAGGCATCAAGTCTACATGAAATGAATGATATCCTTTATGTCTTACCTTTAAATAAAGATGTTATTACTTTAGCTTTAGATTTGCCAGCAAAGGTTTCCTATCAATCTTCCTTATTTTCCGAGAATACGCCAAAAAAAGTAGGGTCAGTAAAGTTGATTTTTTTGTCGCGCATCTCGCCGATGAAGAACCTTGCTTATGCTTTGAAGGTTCTATCTGATGTCCATGTAAGTGTTGTATTTGATATTTATGGTCCTCTAGAGGATATGAAATATTGGGGACTTTGCGAAGCATTAATCGAAAAGTTACCTGGCAATATTTTGTGTAAATACCGTGGGCTGGTGCCGCCAAATGAGGTTAGGCATGTTTTTTCTCAATATGATCTCTTTCTATTTCCAACCCAAGGTGAGAATTATGGCCATGTTATTGCTGAGTCATTGAGTGTTGGGACGCCTGTATTGATTAGCGATAAAACGCCGTGGCGACATTTAACAGATGATAACTTGGGCCAAGACGTTTCATTGGATAACGCGGATGGGTTCGTTCAATTTATAAATGAAATTGCCCAGGCTTCATCAGAAGAAATGAATAATATTAGGGAAAAAATTAAAGTAAGTGCATGTGAACGTTTAATGGGTCCTGAAGTAATTGATGCAAATAAAAATTTATTCTTATCGGCTATTCTACAAAAGGCAAAACTATTTTGAAAGAGAAATAGCATTATTACAAGGAAGCTGTTTTACTGAATTTTATTAATAGCCTTAATTATGTCAGTTGCATATGGTTGCATGGAGAAAAGCGCAGAATTTCAGTTGATAAATTATCAACTGAATAGTAAAGGTTAAAGATGGGCTGGTTTTGGGAGATAGGAAATGTTTAAAAACAAAACGCTACTTATAACAGGTGGTACAGGTTCTTTCGGTAATGCTGTGCTGCATAGATTTCTCAATACTGATATCGAAGAGATTCGTATTTTCAGTCGTGATGAAAAGAAACAGCATGATATGCGCCTTCATTACAACAACGATAAGCTCAATTTTTATATTGGCGATGTGCGCTCGTTTGATAGCATTAACAGCGCAATGCGTGGTGTTGATTATGTATTGAGTGCTGCGGCTTTAAAGCAAGTGCCTTCTTGTGAATTTTATCCCATTGAAGCGGTTAAAACAAATATCTTGGGGGCAGAAAATACGCTAAAAGCTACAATTCAAAATAATGTTAAAAATGTCATTGTCTTAAGCACGGATAAAGCTGTTTATCCAATTAATGCCATGGGGATGAGTAAGGCATTGATGGAAAAAGTGACTATTGCAGTTTCACGCAATATTGCTGCAGGTGGCCCCATCATGTGCAACAGCCGCTATGGTAACGTGATGGCCTCCAGAGGTTCTGTTATTCCTTTATTTGTTGAACAGATTAAAGCAGGAAAAAGGTTAACTATTACTGATCCAGATATGACGCGTTTTATGATGTCGTTGCCAGATGCAGTGGATTTGGTTTTGTTTGCTTTTGAACATGGCGTACAGGGGGATACTTTTGTACAGAAAGCTCCTGCAGTTACTATTTTGACACTAGCAGAAGCATTAAAAAGAATCTTTAATGCGGATAATGACCTACGTATTTTAGGTACGCGGCACGGTGAGAAAAAACATGAGGCTTTGTTGAGTCGGGAAGAATTTCTGAGGGCTGAGGATTTGGGTAGCTATTATAGAGTTTCAGCTGATACAAGAGATTTGAACTATGCCAAATATTTTGAAGAAGGGGACCAGGTTTTGTCTCAGGAATCAGATTACACTTCGAAAAATTCTGAGCGTTTGGATGTGGATGGTATGGTTAAACTTTTAATGAAATTGGATTATATCAACGAAGAATTAAAGTCAAACTAGTGTAGTTAACAATGAAAAAAATCATGACGATAGTGGGTACGCGTCCAGAAATTATTAAACTTAGTCGAGTAATAGCGGAGCTTGAAAAGTATACGGATCATATTTTGGTACACACTGGACAAAACTATGATTATGAGCTGAGTGAGGTGTTCTTTAATGAGATGGGCATTAAAAAACCAAACTATTTTTTAAATGCTGCTGGAGATAGTCCAGCACAGACAATTGGCAATGTAATTGCTAAAGCTGATGATTTGATGGCTGCTATTGAACCTGATGGCATACTACTATATGGAGATACTAATAGTTGTCTTGCAGTAATTTCTGCTAAACGCAGAAAAATTCCGGTTTTTCATATGGAGGCGGGCAATCGTTGTTTTGATCAGAGAGTTCCAGAGGAAATAAATCGAAAAATTGTTGATCAACTAAGTGACATTAACATGACTTTGACGGAACATGCTCGTCGTTATTTGATAGCGGAGGGTGTTCGGCCTGAGACTATTATTAGAACAGGTTCTTCTATGAAAGAGGTCTTGTCCTTTCATAAAAAAGAAATCGAACAATCGGATGTGATTAAACGTCTTGGTATACAACCGGGTGAATATTTTATAGTGAGTATGCATCGTGAAGAAAATATTGATTCGGAAAAGAATTTTCCTGATTTATTAGAATCTCTAAATAAGGTCGCTAAAACCTATAAAAAGAAAATCATTGTTTCAACGCATCCGCGCACCAGAAAAAAACTTGAGACATTGAATGCTAATAATTTCAATCCTCTAATTGAGTTTATGAAACCATTAGGTTTCTTTGATTATATAGCGCTACAAAAAGATGCTTTTTGTACAATATCTGACAGTGGCACAATTACTGAAGAATCTTCAGTATTAGGTTTCCCGGCGATTACTGTTCGCCAAGCACATGAGCGACCTGAAGGAATGGATGAAGGGACGCTGATCATGGCTGGCTTAAAAAGCGATGATGTTCTAAATGCGATAAACATCGTTACTCAACAGTGGAAGGAGAAACCAAATGGCATACATATCGTCGATGATTATGATGTCGATAATGTTTCACAAAAGGTTGTTAGAGTAATTGTCAGTTATGTAGATTACATCAGAAGAACTGTTTGGAAAGAGTATTGATATGAAAAAGGTTGCTGTTTTAGGTGTTCTGGGCATGGCGGGACATATTATGGCTGAATACCTTGATTCTTCTGGTGATTATGAAGTGCTTGGTATTGCTCGCACTAATGGCAGGTATGTTACTGATCAAATAGATGCTCTCGACTTTGAAGGCGTCGAAAAATTTTTAAATGAAATGATGCCTGATGTGATTATTAATTGCATAGGGACGCTTGTACAACAATCAAAAAATGATATTTCTACCGCTATTTTGATTAATAGTTACTTGCCGCATTTTCTTTCTGAGTTGGCTAATAAAATAGATGCGAGATTGATACATATCAGTACTGATTGTGTTTTTTCTGGGAAGATAGGGGGATATGTTGAAAATGCTTTTATGGATGGTGACGATAATTATGGAAGAACCAAAGCGTTAGGTGAAGTTATTAATGATAAAGATTTAACGATACGCACTTCGATTATTGGACCAGAGTTAAAAGAAAATTCGACTGGACTTATGGATTGGTTTTTTAAGCAATCCGGGGAGATTAAAGGTTTCACTCAAGCTTATTGGTCAGGTGTAACAACCCTAGAATTAGCAAAAGCAACCGATCAGATGATTAAACAAAATATCACGGGTCTTTTTCAACTATGCCCTGTAAAAAAGATTTCTAAATATGATTTATTATTTTTATTTCAAGAGACTTGGAGCAAAAAGTTAATTATAATTCCATCTAATGATTATGCTGTTGACAAAAGTTTAGTGTGTACGCGAAATGATTTTAAATATACTAGACCGAGCTATCATAAGATGCTCCTTGAACTAAAGCGGTGGATTGAAGATCATCCGACTTATTATTCAATAAACTATGGTTAGATTTAGAAGATGAAAATATGTCTAATAATCGATGATTACTTGCCGGAGAGTACAAAAATTGGCGCCAAAATGATGCATGAATTGGCGGTGGAATTTGTATCACGTGGGCATACAGTTACTGTTGTTACACCCACTCCGGGTTTGCGCAGTAGATTTGAAATCTTAGCACTAGACGGTGTTGTGATTTGCCGTTTCTGCTCTGGTGAAATAAAGAATATTTCAAAAGCAAAAAGAGCGGTTAACGAAACACTGCTTTCTTACCGCGCTTGGCATGTATATAAGAAATATTTTCAACAACATCCTCATGATCAGATTATTTATTATTCACCTACAATTTTTTGGGGGCATTTAGTCAGCCGTTTGAAAAAATTATGGGGTGCTTCAAGTTATTTAGTATTACGTGACTTTTTTCCTCAATGGGCGATCGATAGTGGTATGTTAGGTGCAAAGTCTCCGATCACCTGTTATTTCAGATTGTTTGAATCATTAAGTTATCGTGCTGCAGATTTTATTGGAATACAATCGCCAAAAAACCTGGCTTGGTTTTCAGAAAATAGTAAGATTAAAAAACCGTTAGATCTTTTATATAACTGGGCTGCTAATGATCCAATCACTGTAAATAGCAATTGTTATCGTCAAAAGCTGGGATTGCAAAATAAAGTCGTTTTTTTTTACGGTGGCAATATTGGTCACGCTCAAGACATGATGAATATTGTTCGCTTGGCAAAAGCGCTTCGATCCGAACATAGTGCACATTTTGTTTTAGTTGGTGCTGGAGACGAAGTCGAATTAGTGCGTAATTCAATACGCTTGCATGATTTATGTAATATGACTTTGTTATCCCCAGTTGAGCAAAATGAATTCAAAAAGATGTTGGCAGAGTTTGATGTAGGATTGTTCAGTTTAAATCGTAAACATACAACACATAATTTCCCAGGTAAAACATTGGGTTATATGGTTCAAGGAAAGCCAATATTGGGTAGCATTAACCCTAAGAATGATTTGCAGGATATTATAGAAGAAGCAAAGGCTGGGTTGGTGACTATTAATGGAGATGATGCGGATCTACTCAATAATGCATTGAAGTTATTGCATAATACCGGTTTGAGAGAAAAGATGGGGGCAAATGCCAAACAATTACTTTTGGATGTGTTTTCTGTTCAAGCTGCTGCGAGTAAAATTTTAGCTCAAATGGGTCGCATGAGCATATCATCGATACCCGACAGGCGGATTAGATCCGCGTCCTTCCCTGCCACCAGCAAGTAGACCCCGATTGCCCTGAGCAGATGCATTGATTCCATTCTGGAAACGTCTAAAAAAATCGGGTGCTCGGATCGAAGCGGTTGCGACCGATATGGGACCAGCAGCGGTACAGGCTAATCTTCCAGATGCAACACTGGTGTTCGGCCATTTTCATATCGTCAAACTGTTCAACGAAAAGATGACAAAACTGCGTCGCGATCTGCAACGAGAAGCGGAAAATGGGTTGGGCAAACCCGTTTTAAAAGGCATTCGTTGGCTGTTACTCAAGAACCCTGACAATCTGGACAACACGCGCAATGAGCACCAACGTTTGGATGAAGCGTTAAAACACAATGAACCCTTGGCCGCAGCTTATTACTGACAAGAAGAATTACGCAATATCTGGCATCAACCAGATAAAATTGCGATTCAAAAGGCGCTTGATGAGTGGATAAAAAAAGCAGCCGCTTCCGATGTCAACATGCTCAAACAGTTTTCCAAAACGCTCGCTACTCACCGCTCAGGTATCCTTGCTTATTTCGACTTCGATGGCTTATCAACCGGACCATTGGAAGGCACTAACAACAAAATTAAAACGTTGCATAAAATTGCTTATGGTTGAAGTGGCTCCCTTTGACTGGACAACCTGAGATTAAATTAAACTCTAACGTAGTTAGTTAAACAAGCTCAGGCAGCATGAAAGTATGCATTTGCCGGATGAACCAAAATAACCAACTATGCCAAAGGCGTGATACAGCAAACTGGTGGACATATTGAAAAAGTCTCATGGTTAAAATCCAGAGACAATTTCAACCTTAAATCCACTTTTTTCAACATTCTTTTTTTACCGCAAAGTACGCACTTGCCGGATGAACCTTCATTTTTACCTTTGAACCATTCTCTGAACGAATCAGGCTGATCACTCCCTGCAAGGTAGATGCCTTCGGATACAAGCCTCGTGGCAGCCTCGCAAACCCATAATTGACGTCCGAGTCCATCAAATGAAAAGCCAGCTCTTCATAAGTTCATTGCCAGTATC
>JAJFJI010000175.1 GCA_021774205.1 Nitrosomonas sp. | reverse complement strand
TTGCCATTTGAACCCAACCGTTTCAATCAGGTGCAATAAGTCGTTAGAAAGGCGTGTAAAACGCCAATAGACAAATGCTTTCTCTAGCAGAATCGCTAAGGCAATGATCGCTAGTAAAGACAATGGCAGAATAATCCATCCGCCCAGCTTTAGCATCATCCAGGTTTGATTCAGTTGTTCCATATTTCACTCCAAATTGGGGATATTGGTATCGCTGCATGTTATTAACACATGCTATGCTAGAAAATCTTCAAGGTAAATTAAACTGTGGGAAAATTTCAAGCCAAACTGTCGCTTTACTTAACAGCAATGAAGTAAAGGAATCATCAGCTATGCAAAAATCACCCCGGCTTTCCATCAATTCACTGCCGCCAGTAAATAAAAACATAACGTGCGGCCCAGCGTATGAAGCAGGTCAGCCAGATAAACCTCGTCATCAAATATAATTGCGGCGTGTATAGAATTGCAGCAGGCACAATATCAGCAATGATTCATAACATAGCGGTAGCCTGGAAATCAATAGAGAACAACCAGGTGAAGTTATCCAACATCAAGGACCCGCTGGGATGGTCCAGAGTAATGCGAGGAGCCATACCCAGCACCATGCTGGCAAAAAATCTGATGGCAAGTGCATACAACGGTGACAGGCCAAATAACATGACTGCGCCTTCACTTTGAGTATGGGCATTTCGTCCTCATGAAAAGTCAAAACACAGTCACCACTACTTTTCCGCCATCTTCATCTGAGATACTGCAACTACGATCTGATCATGCCCATCATGATATTCGGGGTGATGTCCCCCGATAGGTGCATCTCCTTCGCACAGCGACTGGTATGGTTTGCCACCTGACCGCTCGTCAAACTCGGCTTTCGCTGCAAATCTGAGTTCAGCATTCGTAAACAAATCCAATCCGGTAGCAGCCAGAACATGTGCCGCTTTCAAAACACCCTTTTGGCCGATACTCATGCCGTGACATGCGGTACATCCCCAATGGTGAGGAGGGATATGTAGAGGCCAGGCGCTTATAATTGCACCCATTGTCGGTGTATTGTAGCTGACGTCACCAACATCGGAAGATGCTCCAATAGCGACTCCCTTGGGGTCTGGTAAAATTTCAGTCGCCAATCCATCTTCAGGCTTTCCAACTTCTTTCTGGATTTTTTTGGCAAATGACTGTTCTTCATCCGTCCATTCACAGGGACCTAGCCGATGCAAATGCACCATCATCGCGTCGGCTAAGGCCTGGTTTGGCAGAGTGTCGTAAGCCGCATCAAGATTAGTGCTCACCACTCTCGTCTTTGTTGCCAGCGCGGCGCCTTTGGCGATATCTTTCACCCATTCGACATTCTTGAGCACATCATCGGCATTGTGGCCGCGGTATCGAAAGACAACCTTAGCGTAGTCCGGAACGACATTAACTGCTGAACCTCCATCAGGGATGATGTAATGCATCCGGGAGGTGGGCAGAATGTGCTCACGCATCATATCAACTCCATGTAAAAAAAGTTGCGCCGCCTGCAAGGCGCTTCGCCCTTCCCAAGGCGTTGCCCCGGCATGTGCGGAGGTGCCATGCCACTCAAACCAGAAATCACTTGCGGCAGTGCTATTCAGGTTCCAAAGCGTATTTACCGGGGCGGGATGCCAATGCAAGCATGCATCAAGCCCTTTGAACGCGCCAGCCTTAGCCATGTAATTCTTACCGGAAAGCAGTTCCTCTGCTGGACAACCAAATACCTTTAGAGTACCGGAAATACCTTCTTTCCTCATATGAGTGCCGAGAGCCAGCGCAGCACCGATCGCTCCGGAACCGATTAAGTTGTGGCCACAACCATGCCCGTTGGAAATGCCATCCTTACGGGGTGTCTTTGTCGGTACAGCCTCATTGCCGAGATCGGGTAACGCGTCAAATTCGACGAGTATGCCAATAACGGGATCTCCGGACCCAAACGTGGCGATCCATGAAGTATCTATGCCACCAATGCCCTGGTCACTAATGGTGAAACCGTGCTTTTTCAACACGGCAGACTCATAGGCAGAACTTTTCACTTCTTCGAATCCAAGTTCGGCGAAGGCCCAGACATGACTGGCCATATCCCAGATAGTATCTCCAACAGCGTCAACCTGTTGGGCGATTTCCCTGTAACCTTTATCGTTTTTTGTTGTCATGGGGAGTACCTTTTCTCCTTTTGATTTTGATTCTCATTGCTGTTCAACAGAGTTAGCGGATTGAACTTTTAATGACCCGTCTCGGATATAACTTCAAAACTTCCGGGATCCTAGACAACGATTGTCCCATTCATAATCACATAGGAGATGCTCGCGATAGTAGGGTCATCTTGCCTATAACGAGCTCAGCATTATCTGTGACCGTATCCGGATAAATATGGTGATATCGGTGGTGGTTGCCTGCCCTCAGCCGACCGAGCTGCCTTCAGGCTCGGCGCGAAGTCCCTGAACCACCTGGCAACATCATAGGTCATCTTGGGTATCGCGGTCATCAGCGACATGCAATTCTCTTCCCATACGCGGCGCAGAGTCTTGATATAGCATCCGTGATATAGGAAAAACAAACACACTTTTTTATGAACGATAAATCTACTGGAAGCTGGATTGGCTGTCAAGCCACTGACAAACAATAGAAAAGTAACGTAACTCCGACTCAAACAACACAAAAGTCCATGGGAAATCATCAGCTCAATATTGAAGGGGGTCGAGAAAAACAAATAGCGATTTTCTATCAGACAGGCTCGATGCGCTCAAAAGCTATGACAATTAGTTAATTAAGTCTTGGAGTAAATAAGTTAAAATTAATCAGAGAAGCTGCGTGCTCCTCACAAAATAAAAGAATTAAATTAACAAGGTGGCAATTATGAACTATATTTTGGCAATTGATCAGGGCACAACCTCCAGCCGGGCCATTTTATTTGACCAACATATGCAAATTGCAGC
>JAJFJI010000174.1 GCA_021774205.1 Nitrosomonas sp. | reverse complement strand
TAAGACGTCTTTATACGGTCTTGTGGATACAATCGCAACCAGTTGCCAGCACCGATTGGGAAGTCGTTGTTGCTCTCGGCTATGGCGAGGAACTCTCGTTTTAGTTCAGCAAGTTTTTCGGGATATTTTGTCGCCAGGTTGTCCGCCTGGGAAAAATCTTTATCGACATGATAAAGCTCCCATTCATCAGTCGCTGAATCCCATTTGGCTAGACGTGGGCCGGAAGCCGGAGTGTCCCAGGGAAGAAAAGGACCAAATGCAGAGGCCATCCAACCGTCTTTATATATCGCGCGGCTACCATTGTTGTCGAAGAATTGAGCGGTATTGGCAGCAGGGGCATTGGCGTTGGAAAAGGTGTCAGCAAAGCTGCGGCCATCAATCGACATCTGGGTTTCGCCGTTCAAAACTTTGGGCGGCGTGATGCCGAGGATCTCATAGATGGTCGGCGCTATATCAATAACATGAGTGAACTGCGAGCGAATAGCTTCGTCAGGTTCAATGCCTTTAGGCCAAGAGATAACCATCGGGTTACGTGTGCCACCAAAATGTGAGGCGACCAGTTTAGTCGCTTGAAAAGGTGTAGAGCCCGCCCATGCCCAACCAGCGTGATACATGTTGTCGGTCTTGGGAGAACCCAATACAGATAGCCCCCCAAGGTTTTTGAGTGCAGCGAGTTGTTGCTCTATCGTATTAGGAATGTTGTTCTGGGCAAGTAATTCACTAATAGACCCTTGCTGACCCTCAGAGCTAGATCCATTGTCACCCCAGATGTAGAAAATCAGAGTATTGTCCTGCAGTCCGCGCTCTTTCAGTCCACCAATTAGCCGCCCAACCTGCGCGTCCGTATGTTCCGCAAAGCCAGCAAAAAGTTCCATGCCGCGACGTTGGAAAGCTTGCTGATCTTCAGGAATATCAACCCAGGCTTGCATAGTATCTGGGCGTGACGTGAGTTTTGTATCCGGTGGGATGATGCCCATCTCCTTTTGGCGTTGATAGACACGCTCACGGCAAGCATCCCAACCGTCGTTGAATTTGCCAGCGTATTTATCAGCCCATTCAGGAAAAATATGATGCGGGCCGTGTACTGCGCCTGGCGCCCAATACATGAGAAAAGGCTTGTCCGGCGCATACGACTGACGATTGTCGAGCCAGTCGAGTGCTTTCTCCACTAGGTCCTCAGTTAGATGATAGCTCGGATCATCATGGGGTGGCTCAATCACATTGTAGTTTTCTACAAGCCGAGGCTCCCACTGTGATGTTTCACCTGCGAGGAATCCATAGAAGTATTCGAAACCATAACCGTTGGGCCATCGATCCTTCGGACCCATCGCTGTAGTTTCGGTCGCTGGCGTATTGTGCCATTTACCAAAAGCTGAAGTGTGATAGCCGTAGTTCTTTAGCACCTCAGCAAAGGTAGCTGCAGATTTCGGAATAACCCCCGTGTAACCATCGAAAGCAATAGCTCGTTCCGCGATAGTGCCTGAACCGACTCGGGTATGATTTCGTCCTGTCAGTAGGGATGCCCGGGTTGGCGAACATATAGATGTAGTGTGAAACGCATTGAAACGTAATCCTGTGTTCGCTAGTTCAGTCAATGTCGGTGTATGCACTTCGCCACCGAAAGTATCTGCGACCCCGAAACCCACATCGTCAATCAGCACGATAAGAATATTAGGCGCATCAGCCGGTAGACGTTTTGGTTGCGTCGGCCATTTCATCGTCGAATCTTGAAGGCGAGGTTTCGCGACGCTGGCATTCATTGGCGTTGGCTCAAATGGCAAAATAGAGCCATCATTCTTTGTTTCGCCGAAAGTCGATGTCGCGAACATAGCAACAATCGAAAGACTAAGGACCCGGGCTAGGATTGAGAACGCATGCAGATGTTTAGAAAGATTAAACTGATGAAATTCCATTTGCATATACTCCTGATCTTTAACCGAACTGATGCTTTGATTGCGGCCACGATCAACCTGTTTCTACTAGTTGGTGCCGACTGTGAATCGTAGTATCACAGCCTAACGAATATGATATGTGGCTCTATCTCAGCAGTGACAGAAAAAAGTACTTTCTTCTGAAAAATACTTCCCTATTGGCGTTCATGTTCTATATTTTTGCGGGCTGGGCTGGGCTGGGCTTGGCTGGCACTGAGATACGCTGTTGCAGGCAATACGTAAGGGTAATCCCCTATGCTGAAAATGGCTTGTTCTGCAAGAACAGGCCCTAGAATATCCGATTTGCATGCCCCATCATCATGGGCATTTTTGCACAGAGGATTGGCTAAAGCCACAACTATTTGAGCGCAATAGTGCCTGTTTCCTCGACACGCTGCGTAGGCATAAATCCGTTAAAGTCAATCTTGGCGGAAAAACGGTAGTCCAGCGCTTCACTCTGGTTTCTACCGAGCCCGATTAGCAAGGGCAATACCTGAGAGAGGCTGACGCTCGCTTCCAGCACCACCTCCTCTTCGCTATAACCCGCAATAACTGGCACATCATTGGTAACGCCGCTGAGCAGTTCCTTGTCCAGCAAATCAATGCTGTAACTGATGCCAGCAATATCCAGTGTCTGCTTATTCGGATTCGCCACGCGCAGTTTAATCTCAAAGCGAGGCCCAACACCGTTTGAGGGCAAGGCCCTGAAACTCTCTACCGTGACCTTAGGCGGATCGAACTCAGGGCTGAAGCTAGCACAGCTTACCAGCCACACACTGATTAAAACGGTTAACCAAAGAGGGTATTTGCTACCCATGAGGACTGCGACGGGTAACTCGATAATTCTGGCGGCATTCGACATACGCTGAAGTATGCCACATTTAACCCCTCAACCGCCCGGAAAAGAATTGCAGTGTAGAGAACAATAAAATCGGAGCGGTACCAAAGTGGGTCAACAATCTTAGTCATCGCGCTAAATTCGAGGATGGCAGCTACTTGAAATCGTTCTAACATGCAAACATCACCCCGACTTCCCATCAATCCGCTGCCGCCAGTAAATAGGGACATAACGCGCGGCCCAGATTATAAAACAGGCTAGCCAAACCATACCCGCCATCAAATAGAGCTGCGGCGCGTATTGAATTACAGCAGGCACGATATCAGCGATCACTCGTAACAAAGCGGCAGCCTGGAAACCAATGAAGAGCAACCATGTAAAATTATCTAGTACCAATGGGCGCCCTGAATGTCCAATTGTGACACGAGAAGCCATACCCAGCACCATGCTGGCAAAAAATCCAATGGCAAGTGCATGCAACGGTGCCAGGCCAAATAACATGACCGCACCTTCGCTTTGCATCAATATCAAACTTTGCAACCCGTACAACAACATCGACACACCCAGCCAAGCAAATGAAATATGCAGTACTGCCAATAAACTGACACGAAAGCTACGCAACAGACCCCAGGCAAAAGATAAATACAGCGCACAGAGCGCCAGTGGTAAATCAACCACCCACAAATAAGGCAATGCTTCTGATAATTGTAAAATTCCATGACCAACTGAACAAGCAAGCATCAGCCAAAGCATCCAGTAGGGCCTGTTAATCACATAGTTCTCTAATACCCGACTAGAGAAAAAAGGGATCATCCGATGGGACACCGTCACGACAATCGGCAGCAGAAAAAACCAAACACCGGCAACGCGGGAGAAATTCAGCATGGCCCAGCTTTCCGTTAATAGCCATAACAGATAGGCAGCCACACCTAACCAGCCAAATAACATGGCGATGCTCGTTACTATCGCATGACGTTTTTCCTGGCCCGATGCGCCAATCAACACCTGCAACAAAGCATAGAACGCAACGCTCCATCCCATTAACATTACCGCAACGCCAGTTGCCAGAATTGCTTTATCCGTTACCAGGCCGAAGTAGAACAACGCAACGCCAACCGTCAGCAATAGGCAAGTCGCAAGAAAATAGCGGGGTTTAATTTTTGCACCATTCATCCAGTTTGGATAGGTGGTGAATAGAAAACCAAAAATAAAAAATGGAAAAAAACCATAAATCATTAAAAAACCATGTGCCCACATCGGTGCCAACTGCCATACTGATGGCGCACCCAACATGCCATAACGTCCGGCTAGGTCAAACACCCACCACAACATCGTCACGACGCCCTGCAGCGCACCCACCAAAAACAAACTACGATGCGGCGCAGCCGCAAGATGATGCCAGACCATTATTTGTTTACTCATACCAAACATTACCTTATTGATCGATTACAGAAATTTTTATTAATGTCAGTTATTTGTTATGATGCGGCCTGCAATTTTGCGAATTAGTGTTTCATGCTCAATATTGACCTGCATTGCCATTCTACAATTTCCGACGGGTTACTGACACCTGCCCAACTGGTCACGCGCGCTGCCACCCGTGGCGTGGAAATTCTGGCGCTGACGGATCACGATGATGTGGCAGGACTGGATGAAGCACGCTGTGAAGCTACTGCAAAAAATATCACACTTATTAACGGCGTGGAAATTTCTGTTAGCTGGCGAGGCCGAACATTGCACATCTTGGGTCTTGACATTGATCCGGCGCATCCATCGTTAGCCCAGGGCCTCGCGTCTATTCGTGATGGCAGAGTTACACGCGCACACAATATTGCCACCCAACTTGACAAACACGGAATCCACGGTAGCTTTGAAGGTGCATATGGGCATACAAGCAAGGGACGGCTGATTGGCCGCCTGCACTTTGCACGCTTTCTGGTCGAACAAGGTCACGCCAAAGATATCAAATCCGTGTTCAAGAAATATTTGGTCAAAGGAAAACCTGGTTATACTAAGCATGAATGGGCAACATTAAGCGATGCGGTTGGCTGGATTTGTAGCAGCGGTGGGCGGGCAGTTATCGCACACCCGGCACGCTATAAATTGGGTAAAAATGTACTAGATGATTTGCTGAATGAATTTCGTCAGATGGGTGGTTTGGCGATCGAGGTCATAACCGCCAGTCACACTAAAGAACAAGCACTATTATTCGCACATCATGCACAACGTATGGGATTGATGGCTTCGTGTGGCTCGGATTTTCACGGTCCCGATGAAAGTTTTTATGACCTTGGCCAACTGCCTGACTTACCTGCCGACTGCCTGCCGGTATGGCATGATTGGATAAAAAAAGCATAAATAAACCCGCTTTATTTGTCCATGCGGTAACATAACACTTCTTTATAATTAACAATAACGCTTTCTCACGTGGCTCAATTTTTCTCTATTCACTCAGACAACCCAAATCTGCGATTGATACGGCAAGCTGCCGCTATTGTGCGAGACGGGGGCATCATTGTTTATCCGACCGATTCCTGTTATGCGCTTGGCTGCCATATCGGCGATAAAGCCGCAATGACGCGCATACGCACCATACGAGAGGTTGACGAAAAGCATCATTTCACACTGGTATGCCGCGATTTAGCCGAAATCTCGCATTATGCCAAAGTAGATAATCGCCAATACCGTTTACTCAAGGCGAGTACGCCCGGTAGCTATACGTTCATCCTTCAGGCTAGCCGTGAGGTGCCACGCCGCTTACAACATCCGAAGCGCTACACCATCGGCCTGCGAATCCCTGATCATCCAGTGATAAATGCGTTGCTGACGGAATTGAACGAGCCCCTGCTAAGCTCAACCTTAATCTTACCCACAGATGAATTACCACTTAATGATGCAGAAGAAATTCGTGAACGTCTGGAGCACCAGGTCGAGCTGGTCATGGATGCAGGCTCTTGCGGTATTGAAATGACATCCGTCATTGATTTGACCAGTGACACGCCAGAAATTATTCGGCAGGGCAAGGGAAGCCTTGTACCTTTTGGAATAACGCATGGATAGCATTATCCAAGGAATTGCAATTTATGCGTTACCCGTCGTTCTTGCCATTACCATGCATGAAGCCGCGCATGGCTATGTCGCCAGGCATTATGGCGATTCTACTGCGCACGCCGCTGGACGTATCAGCCTGAATCCAGTACGGCACATTGATTTAATTGGCACGATTATCGTGCCACTAACCTTCTTTATTTTGAGCAAATTAACCATGGGTGCCGGTTTTTTATTTGGTTGGGCCAAGCCGGTTCCCGTTAACTTTGCCAACCTGCATCGGCCCAAGCGCGATATGCTCTGGGTAGCCGCTGCTGGACCAGCAGCCAATCTTTTTATGGCTTTTTCCTGGGCACTCGTTATTAAATTTGGCCTTGCCATACCAGATAGCAGTTTTGCGACGCCAATGATATTAATGGGTATCGCTGGAATCCAAATAAACGTCATACTGATGGTACTGAATCTGCTGCCGTTACCGCCTCTAGATGGCGGCCGCATGGCGGTCAGTCTACTGCCGCACCGCATCGCCTATCAATTCGCTCGACTCGAACCCTACGGCCTCATCATTTTGCTACTATTGTTATTCAGCGGCGTTCTCGGTGCGGTCGTCTGGCCAGCCATTTTATCGATAAAACAAATGATCGCCTGGCTATTCGGGTTATATATCTAATCTTTTATTAATTTAGGAACGTAAGATGTTTGCTGATCGTGTTTTATCCGGCATGCGCCCTACCGGCAACTTGCATTTAGGGCATTACCATGGCGTACTAAAAAACTGGGTAACATTGCAACAAGAATATGAGTGCCTGTTTTTTGTCGCTGATTGGCATGCGCTGACAACACATTATGACACCCCGGAATTTATTGAAAAACATGCCTGGGATATGGTGATTGACTGGTTAGCCGCCGGTATCGACCCATCCCGGGCTACTTTGTTTATTCAATCGAAAGTACCTGCCCACGCAGAGTTGTATACATTGTTGTCTATGATCACGCCACTGGGCTGGTTGGAACGCGTCCCCACCTATAAAGATCAACAGGAAAAATTATCTGAAAAAGATTTAAGCACATACGGCTTTCTAGGCTATCCGCTACTGCAAAGCGCGGATATCTTGATCTATCGCGCGAACCGCGTGCCAGTTGGCGAGGATCAGGTCCCACATCTCGAATTTACCCGGGAAATCTCACGCCGCTTTAATCACATTTATGGCAGAGAGTCGGGATTTGAGGGAAAAGCGGAATTAGCCATCAAGAAACTCGGCTCCAAAAAATCCAAACTTTATCGTGAATTGCGCAACCGCTATCAGGAACAGGGCGATGACAGTGCTCTCGCCGAAGCCAAGTCACTGCTGGACGAGCAACAAAACTTGAATCTGGGTGATTGTGAACGCTTATTCGGCTATCTGGAAGGCAGCGGCAGAATGATCCTCTCCGAACCCGAAACGATGCTAACCCATGCATCAAAAATGCCAGGGCTGGATGGACAAAAAATGTCCAAATCCTACAACAACACCCTCAGCCTGCGGGAAGATGCTGACAGCATTAACAAAAAAATCCGCACCATGCCCACCGATCCGGCCCGGGTGCGGCGCAGTGACCCAGGAGACCCAGCCAAATGTCCAGTATGGCAATTTCACCTGCTTTATTCGAATGATAAAACCAGGGAATGGGTGCAAAATGGCTGTAAAAGTGCAGAAATTGGTTGTATTGATTGCAAACAACCGGTGATTGACGCGGTACTATCCGAACAGGAACCCATGCATGAACGCGCAAAGAAATACGAAGAAGATCCGACGCTGGTACGTAACATCATTGCAGATGGTTGTGAAAAAGCCAATCAGCTCGCCGAAGAAACCATGCGCGATATCAGGGAAGCAATGGGGCTGAATTATTCTTGAAACTTTATCTCAATGACAGCATGAAGCAATGACTCAAGTTATCGATTCTGTTGACAAAGACCCGGTCGCCAAAATCTGCGGCGAACCGTTAATGGAGATTCCGCATGACTTGTACATTCCACCGGATGCGTTAGAAGTGTTTCTCGATACTTTTCAAGGCCCGTTGGATTTACTGCTCTATCTTATTCGTAAGCACAATCTGGAAATTCGTGACATTCCAATGGCAGAGCTCACGCGACAATATATGGCTTATGTTGAGACGATGCGCGTAGACCAATTGGAACTTGCGGCGGAATACCTGCTGATGACAGCACTCCTAATAGAAATCAAGTCAAGGATGCTGCTACCAAAACCTGCCAAAAATACCGAAGAAGAGATTGATCCACGTGCTGAGCTGGTGCGTCGCCTCCTGGAATACGAACAAATCAAGCTCGCTGCATTACGGCTTAATGAATTACCGCATGCTGAACGGGATTTTTCATTTGTCCAGGTATGGATCGAAAAAAAAACCGATCAGGAGCCACCCCATGTCCATTTGGATGATTTACGTAACGCCTGGATTACTTTAATTTCCCGCGCTAATGTAAATCGCCACCACCAGGTCACGCGCGAAACGCTTTCCGTCCGCGCGCACATGAGTCACATTTTACGTTATTTACGTGATAATGAAGCAGTTGAATTTTATGACTTTTTTAGCCCATCTGCCAATGTGGCGGAAGTAATCGTGATTTTTCTCGCGTTACTAGAACTTGCCAAGGAAACGCTTGTGGAAATCACACAATCAAAAGTTTTTGGAATGATTTATGTCAAGCCCATTGAAACCAGCGCAACTACCTAGCGTATTCGATTCGCTCAATCCTGAAAAAACAAAACGTGTCCTTGAAACCGCCCTGTTGATTTCTCAGGACCCATTGCCATTAAATGAGTTAAAGAAACTATTTAACAATGAGTTAAATACGTCAATTTTAAACAATTTACTTGAAGAATTACGCGAAAAATGGGCGGATAGTGGCATTGAATTAGTCACGGTCGCAGGCGGCTGGCGCTTTCATACCCGGCCCGAAATGCTACCATTCCTTAACCGGCTCAATCCACAAAAACCACCACGCTATTCGCGCGCAGTCCTAGAGACATTAACCATTATTGCTTACCGGCAACCGGTAACGCGCGGTGATATTGAAGAAATTCGCGGCGTAACCGTCTCGAGCCCGATCCTTAAAACACTGGAAGCACGTGGCTGGATAGATGCGATTGGGCACCGTAACGTTCCCGGCAGGCCCACACTTTACGCAACCACGGTAAAATTTCTGAGCGACCTCAATCTACGCTCGCTTGAAGAACTTCCACCACTGGAAGAACTTGGATCACTGGTTGAAACACAAGAAAAAAATGAAGCGCAAGAAAGCAATGAAGCGCAAGAAAGCAATGAAACACCACTCATTACTCTAGTACCTTGATTCTTATTACATAACGATTATTTCATCGTACCAAGCAATTCTTCAGTTAAATGCGGCGCAATCACCTGCAATAGTTGCCCAAAAACTTTGGGATTCCCGGCTACTATATTACCGCTTTGCAATTGCGTGTCATTCCCTTCCAGATCGCCAACCAACCCCCCGGCCTCAGTAATCAGCAAACAGCCAGCTGCGATATCCCACGGTGATAACCCGATTTCCCAGAATCCATCGTAACGCCCGGCAGCGACATAAGCAAGATCCAACGCAGCAGAACCCGGACGGCGTATGCCAACCGTGCGAGGGATCAAATCCTTGAACATCGAAAGATATGCGTCGATATGAGAAAATTCGCGAAATGGAAAACCGGTTCCGATCAAGCTATCAGCAAGCCGTGTGCGTTTGCTGACGCGTATCCGATGATCATTAAGATACGCGCCGCGTCCACGACTAGCAACGAATAAATCATTACTTGTTGGATCGTACACCACCGCCTGGTTAAGAACACCCCTATGCATCAATGCTATCGATACACCATACTTGGGAAAACCATGCAGAAAATTAGTTGTTCCATCCAATGGATCAATAATCCACTGATATTCCGTTTTTTCCAGGTCACCGCGGGTTCCACTCTCTTCCGCCAATATGGCATGGTCTGGATAAGTATCCAGCAAAACTTTGATGATAGCTTCTTCAGCCGCGCCGTCAACTTCACTGACAAAATCGCTATGCGACTTACGCGAGACATTCAGCAAATCAAGATTCTGTGACGCGCGGTTGATAAT
>JAJFJI010000173.1 GCA_021774205.1 Nitrosomonas sp. | reverse complement strand
ACTGTTTGATAAGCTGGGTTACATCGATGCGTTTCGTGTTGTTAATCAGGAGCCGGATCAATACACATGGTGGAGTTTTCGCGGCCAAGCACGAGCGAATAATGTTGGTTGGCGTATTGATTACCAGATTGTGACCCCTGGATTAAAAGACAAGGTAAATGCCGCAAATATTTATAAGGGCGATTATTTCTCTGATCACGCGCCGCTGATTATTGATTACAGTATTTAGCTCACGTCATCCCCGCGCAGGCGGGGATCTTGTTGAAATGGGCTTTGATGTGGGAATACCCCGCCTACGCGGGTGTGATAGAAAATTTAAACACGGAGGTTATTATGAAGGATAAATTTTCACTTATTTTGATTGGTTGCCGACAGCTAATGTTGATGTAGTTTGCTTGCAAGAAACCAAGGCCCAGATTCAAGATTTAACCGACGATATTTTTCGCCCTGAAGGTTATCATTGTTATTATCATGATGCAGAAAAACGTGGCTATAGTGGTGTGGCGATTTACGCCAAACAAAAACCTGATAAGGTGACGACGGGATTGGGTTTTGATGTGGCCGATAAAGAAGGGCGTTATATTCAAGCCGATTTTGGCAAGTTAAGTGTTGTATCTTTGTATTTGCCTTCGGGTACCAGTGGTGAGCATAGGCAAGTGTTGAAATATGAGTTTATGGATCACTATTTTGAGCTGTTAAAAAAAATGCGTCGGCAAAAACGCGAGTATGTTTTATGCGGTGACTGGAATATCGCGCATAAAAACATTGACATTAAGAACTGGAAAGCTAACCAAAAAAATTCTGGTTTTTTACCCGAAGAGCGTGCTTGGTTGGATGAACTGTTTGATAAGCTGGGTTACATCGATGCGTTTCGTGTTGTTAATCAGGAGCCGGATCAATACACATGGTGGAGTTTTCGCGGCCAAGCACGAGCGAAAAATGTTGGTTGGCGTATTGATTACCAGATTGCCACACCAAATATTGCCGACAAGGCAACAGACGCTTCAATTTACAAGACCGAACGGTTTTCAGATCATTCACCACTTATTATCGACTACGACTACGAGCTATGATGATCCTGAAAATCGCAGTTGACCGCTAAAAATGAGGACTAACCGAATGAATGATAAGCTTATCTGCTTAGTCCCATTACTCACCTCCTGGGTGAATGGCGCTATGACGTTTATAGCACGCCGCCTTTTGTCCCTGCCGGCGTTGCAATTCGTTGCAACCACTCACTATTACGCCTCATTGCGCCTCTCCAATGACAAAAAACGCCGCACACTAAGTAACACCCAACTGCGATTTCTAGGATAATGAACGCCTTATCTAGTTGGTTATCTGCACTACGTATCTATGCTCACCCCCGCGTCTTGGGCATGCTGTCACTGGGCTTTTCTGCTGGACTGCCATTACTATTAGTTTTAGGTACACTGTCATTCTGGTTGCGCGAAGCGGGGATAGACCGCACCACCATTGGTCATCTTAGCTGGGTTGGCCTAGCTTATGGGTTTAAATGGCTATGGTCGCCGCTGGTTGATCGTTTGCCACTCCCCGTATTAACCCGGTTACTGGGTCGGCGAAGAGCATGGTTATTATTATCGCAATTCGTTATTGTTATTGCGCTAGTTGGCATGGCTAACAACGATCCCGTTGTTAATCTAACCTATACTGTTTTCTTTGCGCTGGCTGTCGCTTTTGCCTCTGCGACACAGGATATTGCACTGGATGCCTATCGCATTGAAGCCGTCGCGGTTGAACTTCAGGGCGCAATGGCGGCTACTTATCAGGCTGGTTATCGTGTAGCGATGATTTTTGCATCTGCTGGGACCCTGTGGATAGCTGCCGCGGTAGATCCCTCTGAAACTACTTACGAATACGCGCCCTGGCGCTTTGCTTATCTGGTCATGGCAGCCTGCATGAGTGTAGGTATTATTTCAACGCTTATTATCCGTGAACCGGAAGTTCCCATTAACAAACTTATTTCAGAGAATGAAAAATTTGCACAACAATCAATTGCAAAGTGGCAACTTAACGCAAGGCTTGCCGCGATGCTGGCCTGGTTATACGGCGCTGTCGCGGCCCCGTTCCGGGATTTCATTGTTCGCCATGGCAGACAAGCGCTATTGATTCTGGCGCTTATTGCCATTTACCGTATTTCAGATGTCGTTATGGGCGTCATGAGCAATCCCTTTTATGTCGATATGGGCTATACCAAGGATGAAGTCGCCACCGTCTCAAAGGTTTATGGCGTCATCATGACTATTTTAGGCGCAGCCATTGGTGGCGTGCTCACGGCAAAAATCGGCATTATGCGGACCTTGTTTCTAGGGGCAATCCTCTCTGCAGCCACTAATCTACTGTTTGTCTGGCTAGCCGGACGGGGGCATGATGTCACCGGATTAGTATTTACCATTTCGGCTGACAATTTGTCTGCGGGCATTGCCTCCTGCGCGTTTATTGCCTACCTTTCCGGCTTGACTAATACAGCCTACTCAGCTACCCAATATGCATTATTTAGCTCGGTAATGCTGTTGCTACCAAAATTTATTGCCGGATTTAGCGGGCAATTTGTTGATGCCTATGGTTATGAAAGTTTTTTTATTGCTACTGCGCTGCTAGGTATACCCGTGTTAGTATTAGTTTGGCTGGCGGGGCAGGCAAAATTTGAAAGGGTGGAAATACCGCAATCAGACTCTAAACAGCGGTTATAAAGAACTTCCTTCTTAATTGAATATTATGAAGATTTGCAAGTATTTCCAAAAATGAATTGTATTAACAAAGTGTATAGACCTTTGTGGTATCAATATTGCCGATTCTAACTTCAAAATAAAATAATTTTTCATAACATAAGCTACAAGCAGTTGCATATGGTACATTTAATGTTGAAAAAGAATAAATGGATATAACAAATTAACCAAAATTTAGCGCCGCTGTTATCCCTATTCAAATAATATTGAGAAAATGCTATCCATAAGATAAGACAAGTTGCAATTTCAAAGGAGCCTGTTGAGCTCTTTAAAATTCTGAAGTTCGAAGGCTTCGTTATGAGTGGCGGTGAAGCGAAATCTGTAATCGCTGAAGGGTTGGTTTTTGTAAATGGCGTGGTAGAAACCAGAAAACGTAAACAGATTGTTTCAGGTGACATCATAGAATTTAGGAAAGAAAAAATTTGCATACAACTCAAATGAATGAATAAACATACAGGAAACTAAGAAAAATGACGAAAGGTAAGAAATACGATTACCAAGTTTCACAAAATAATGCTTACTGGACCACAAAAATTGTAAGGCAAGTAACATCGACAAAAACTATTGTTTCAAAGTATCAGGACGGGTTTTCCACGGAGTCAGACGCACAAGCGTGGGGACAAAGTGAGATAAAGTTATTTTTGCAAAAGCTTAAAGAACGAAATATACGTCACTCCCGGCAACGCACACAAGAGAACCAAAGTAGGATTGTTTCTGTCACAGGAAGTCGTCAATAGGTCGTATCAATCTTATGTAATGAAAGACACCTATGCCGCATCACCCACTTACACTCCGAATCCAACTGAAGAGGATTAAAAATGGCCAAAACCAACTATGAATACGCTAAACGTCAAAGAGATATTGCTAAGAAACAGAAAAAGGAAGCAAAACGAAAGCTGAAAACTGAAGCAAAGCAGCAACTAACCCAGAATGAGGACCCTTCTCAGCCAGCCGTAGATGAGAAAACCGAGACCTAACCATGCGGTCAATTCCTTGAATCTATCCACGGTCTTTGCTTACTTGATGCTACTGGTGTTTCTGATCGATCAGGTACAACAACGTAAGTGGACATTGTTCAACAAATCATCATTCTAGACGTTGGCTCTTTCCGCCTAGTCACGTAATGGTATCTTTACGTTCCTTATCGAACATAAATATAATTGTCTAATATGCTACAACCACCCAAATTCCCGAATTTTTTTGTCGTAGGGGCGCCGCGCTGCGGGACAACTTCGCTGTGCCGGTATCTCGCGCGTAACCCGCAGATCTGCTTCTCAAGACCGAAAGAACCCTTCTACTTTTCACGATTGGATCACACGCCGTCTGCAACAGAATTGAAGCGGGATTATCTGGACGCCTATTTCAGCCATTTTGAAGACTCGCACCGAGCTGTCGGAGAGGGATCAGTATCATACCTTTACACGCCGGGCGTCATTGAACGGATAAATCATCTCAACCCGGACGCACGTTTCATTGTGCTGGTGCGCAATCCGCTCTCGATGTTGCCTTCCTACCATCTACGGATGCAGTTCCTGTTGCAGGAGGACGAGTCAGATTTCGACACCGCATGGAAACTCGAAGCTTCAAGGTCACAAGGAAAAAACATTCCGAAACAATGTCTTGATTCCCGGCTCTTGTTTTATAGTAAGGTTGCAAAATATAGTGTGCAAGTGAAGCGTCTATTCGAAGTCGCAGGTCGAGATCGATCACACGTTATCGTTTTTGATGATTTCAAAGCCGATTCACTAACAGTATACCGGCAGGTCCTAGAGTTCCTGCAGGTCGACGACGACGGCCAGACAGAATTCGAGAGGAGGTATGAGAGCAAAATGTACCGATACCGCTGGCTACAACGGCTATTTTTTTTGCCAGCAACACGTGGCAGCAAAACGATCGGTACCTTGCAGCGACGCGGTAGAAAGTACAATGTAGATGGTTCGAAG
>JAJFJI010000172.1 GCA_021774205.1 Nitrosomonas sp. | reverse complement strand
TAGTGATAATAATTAATTATATTAAATAAAAGACAAGCATATTATGGGACAGAAAATACACCCAACAGGCTTTCGGCTATCTGTGCAAAAAAATTGGTCTTCAAAGTGGTATGCAAACAGCAAAGCATTTCCTGGAATGCTGAATGAAGACATTAAAGTTCGCGAGTATTTAGCTCAGAAATTATCACATGCATCTGTCGGTAAGGTTATTATTGAACGCCCATCGAAAAATGCGCGTATTACGATATATAGTTCACGCCCAGGTGTAGTGATTGGCAAGAAAGGTGAGGATATCGATATTCTGCGCAGAGAACTTCAGAAACGAGTGGGTGTACCTGTACATGTCAATATTGAAGAAATTCGTAAACCTGAGATTGATGCACAATTAATAGCTGATAACATTGCACAGCAGCTTGTCAAAAGGATAATGTTCCGACGAGCCATGAAGCGTTCTATCCAAAATGCGATGCGCTTGGGTGCTCAAGGTATCAAAATAATGAGTTCCGGAAGGCTAAATGGTATTGAAATTGCCCGGTCAGAATGGTATAGAGAGGGAAGAGTCCCCTTGCATACGCTCCGTGCAGATGTGCAATATGGAACATCAGTGGCTAAAACAACCTATGGTGTAATTGGCATAAAGGTTTGGGTTTTTAAAGGTGAATTGCTTGGCAAGAGTGACAGCACTACACCGCCAGTGACAACAAGTGTTGGGGTTGACGCAGAAAAGAAAAAAGTTGCAAAAAAAGCAAGATCATCAGTAACAAATAAATCGGTCGAGAATAAATCGAACGTAACTGAAGAAGTAAAACCCAGCTTGAAAGTTAAAGCCAGCCAATCAAATCCGATTGAGGGTAGTGAAAAAAGTGAGCCGGTAGGAGGTGAAGATGCTGCAACCAGCTAGAACACGTTATAGAAAACAGCAAAAAGGCAGAAATACCGGTGTTGCGACTCGTGGAGCAAAAGTTAGCTTTGGCGACTTTGGTTTGAAAGCCATTGGACGTGGCCGAATAACTGCGCGACAAATTGAATCGGCTCGCCGTGCAATGACGCGACACATAAAGCGAGGTGGTAGAATCTGGATCAGAATTTTTCCAGATAAACCAATCTCACACAAACCAGCTGAAGTTCGCATGGGTAAAGGGAAAGGTAATCCGGAATATTATGTATCAGAGATACAACCAGGAAAGATGCTTTATGAGATGGATGGTGTGGATGAAGCACTTGCCAGGCAAGCTTTTAGACTTGCTGCTGCTAAACTGCCTATCCAAACAACATTTGTTGTTCGACAAATAGGCGGTTAAGAATGAAGGCCAGTGAATTAAGAGATATGACAATTCCAGAGTTGCAGAAAGAATTGTTGGTGTTATTGAGAGCACATTTTGGGTTGCGGATGCAACATGCAACCCAACAACTTGGAAATACAAATCAGCTACGTAATATACGCAGAGATATTGCGCGAGTGAGAACTGTTATGGGTCAGAAATAAAGTCAAATATGATTAATGAAAAATTATCTCGCAAACTGACCGGTCGTGTTGTCAGTAACAAAACAGATAAAACGATAACGGTATTGATTGAACGTCGCGTAAAACATCCATTGTATGGAAAAATTATATCACGATCTAAGAAATATCACGTTCATGATGAAAATAATGAGTACATATCGGGTGATACAGTGATAATTGAGGAATGTCGACCATTGTCTAAGACCAAATCATGGCGGGCAATTAAGCTTGTTTCGAAAAGTAATATTATATAATTCTAATTTGATTTTAAAATCACATCTCTTTTGCCTTAATTTGCCACGCATAAGCTAGAGCGATGCTATTATTTTGCAATAATGAAGGGTATGTTGTAGAATTACCGGTTTTTCAAGCGCCACTATCTGACTTGGGTTAGTTAGCTACATAGTTCTTTGATTTATTAAAAGAGCCAAGAAGCGTATAAATTTGAAAGCCAAATTGATCTAAATAAAGGCTAAAAAATGATTCAAATGCAATCTATTTTAAAAGTTGCTGATAACACAGGTGCGCGATCTTTACTGTGTATTAAAGTCTTGGGCGGCTCTAAAAGACGCTATGCGGCCATAGGTGATATTATCAAAGTCAGTGTAAAAGATGCTGCCCCACGAGGGCGTGTAAAAAAAGGCGAGGTCTATAGTGCGGTAGTAGTACGAACTGCAAAAGGGGTTCGACGTTCGGATGGGTCATTGATAAAATTTGATGATAATGCGGCAGTTATACTGAATAACAAATTAGAGCCGATTGGAACACGAATTTTTGGCCCAGTGACACGTGAACTCAGGAGTGCTCGCTTCATGAAAATAGTCTCTCTTGCACCTGAAGTATTGTAAGTAAGCTAAGGACTTTAAATGAAAAAATTAAAAAAGAATGATGATATAATAGTCATAGCAGGCAAAGATAAAGGTAAGCGTGCAACAGTGACCAGTATTACCAGTACAAACAAGGTTCTTGTGCAAGGCGTTAATATTATTAAAAAGCACCAAAAACCAAACCCTTCAACGGGTGCTTCGGGTGGCATTGTTGAGATAGCTAAGCCAATTGACATCTCTAATATCGCCATATTCAATTTTTCTACCAAGAAAGCGGATAGAATTGGATTTACGCTTGATGAGAAAAACCGAAAAAAAAGAATATTTAGATCCACTGGTGAGTTGGTAGATAATTAGAAAGGTTTGATTTATGACTCGTTTGCAAGAATATTATCGAAACACTATCATTAAGAAGTTATTCGATGAATTTAAATACAGTTCGATAATGGAAGTTCCTCGCGTCAGCAAAGTAATTATTAATGTAGGGCTTGGAGAGGCAACTGCTGATAAGAAGGTTCTTGATAATGCATTAGCTGATTTGGAAAAAATAAGCGGTCAAA
>JAJFJI010000171.1 GCA_021774205.1 Nitrosomonas sp. | reverse complement strand
GCTTTCCGTGATGTGTATGGAAGTCTATAACAATTGGAATGATTGTGACGCTGCTGGTTTTGATAAGCAAGATCACATTTTATTTAAAGGCAACAACGAATACACCTTATATGCATTGACAATTGAGCATGCAGCAGAATTTGGGGAAATCAATAAGATTGACACTGAAAATGGGTTGAGTGACCACTATCCATTAAAAGGGGCATTCTATTGGGAGAAGAATTAAATTAATTTCTTCAATACGCAAAGACTGCCCCCTTCTTTTAAGATACTACTTTAAAAGAAGTAATATGCTTCATTCATGTTTTCAATCACTATGACCAATGGTGCTTTTCTTGTCGTGGCTTGCTATCGCAACCGTCAATGGTGGTTTGCCAAACTTATGACGCAGATTATTAATGGTGTTCAATATTTTTGAAAAACCAATAATTTTAGCCTCAAGTTCACGTTTTCTTGGGAAATCAATGAGTGAGATCCCAATCAGCATTGTCAACAA
The DNA here is from genome assembly GCA_021774205.1 of Nitrosomonas sp. GTDB lineage: Bacteria > Pseudomonadota > Gammaproteobacteria > Burkholderiales > Nitrosomonadaceae > Nitrosomonas. The sequence goes on along the minus strand of JAJFJI010000171.1, from coordinate 2,838 downwards.
ACCCTGCCCCGGTAGAAAAAGCATTATAAAACCAGCCAATATAAACATAACGCCAACGACATTTTTGATAATGAGTCCTATCACACGCAGAATGGGATGATGGTCTCGCATCCAATGACGCGGAAAGCGTGTATCAAAATAATCGGTGGGTAAGCGAATTAAAATTAACGGAATAATAATCAGTGAGCCGACAAAGCCAATAACAGAAGCTGCAGTCAAACCAAGAAGTACATTCATTGGAATCGATAGTTGAATTATTCCAAGTAATTCATTCATCCTAAAAGCCGCAGTTGGATGACGTTTAGAGTACATTTCACTTTGTTTCTGGCAAAGCGCGATGAAGCGTAATGGCGGGCTATTACAACGAATCGCAACGCCGGTAGAGGCAAAGGGAAATGCGCTATAAGCGCCATAGTCATAGTAATAGTCACCCAAAAGGTGGTGAATGGCGTATAACTGAGTATGTGCCTAGAATTAATATAGTTGCTGTAATTAGCGGTCAACTGCGGTTTTTAGGTTCATACCATGCACGCATTGACATTTGAATTTAGATCAAAAGGTTATCCAACTCAAAATCTAGATAGTGGACGTATCAATTTTATGGCCTTATCATTTAAACACGTCCGTAGCTGGAAAATAAGATATGCCGATTTCATTAGCCACCGCTTCATTGGTTAGCTTACCGCGATAAATATTAAGGCCATCCAATAAGTGAGGATCATCTACAAGTGCCTGCTTGTATCCTTTATCAGCGAGTGACAGAATGAAAGGCAAGGTAACGTTGTTAAGCGCCAAAGTCGATGTCCGGGCAACGACGCCGGGCATATTGGTAACACAATAGTGCACGACTCCATCAACTATATAAACCGGGTCAGCAAGCGTCGTTGGCCTGGAAGTTTCCGTGCATCCACCCTGATCAATTGCCACATCAACGAGTACCGATCCACGGCGCATCTCGCCTACCATCTCGCGGCTAACAAGCCTAGGTGTTGCTGCACCTGGTACTAGAACTGCGCCAACGACAAGATCAGCTGCAGATACATTTTGTTCGATTGCATCAACTGTGGCGAATACCGTATTGATCTTGGAACCAAATTGGAAGTCCAGCTCCTGCAAGCGATGAATCGACTTATCCAGTACCGTAACATGCGCTTCCATACCCATCGCCATACGAGCCGCATTCATTCCCACAACACCACCACCAATAATAACCACATTCGCCGCGGGTACCCCAGGGACACCCCCAAGCAACACGCCACGACCACCCTGAATCATTTCAAGCGCATGCGCGCCAGCTTGAATTGACATACGACCAGCTACTTCACTCATTGGTGCAAGTAATGGCAGGCCTCCAAACGCATCGGTCACCGTCTCGTAGGCAATGGCAATACAGCCAGAAGCAATCAATCCTCTGGTCAATAAGGGACCCGCGGCCAGATGCAAATAAGTAAACAGAATCTGCTCATCATTTAGCATGACTATCTCAGATTTTTGCGGCTCTTTTACTTTAACGATCATTTCAGCGCGTGCATAAATTTCAGCTGCTGTCCCAACAATCTCTGCGCCCACTCCCTGGTATTTTTCATCTCCAAGATCTATTTCAAATCCCGCATTCTTCTGTACCAGTACCTGGTGTCCGTGCACAATCAACTCTCGAACCGATGAAGGTGTCAGCCCAACACGATGTTCATGAATCTTGATCTCCTTAGGTACGCCAATAAGCATTTTATTCCAATGTAATTATTTTAAAAAATCAATGAGCAGTGAAATCCTTTTGCAATATTCTTGCCTTTCATGGCATAAAACAGGCTAAACAATGCCGCCATTAACACCCATATTTTGGCCGGTAATCCATCCGGATTCGTTACTGACCAGAAATAGAACCACCCGCGCAACATCTTCCGGTTCACCGATGCGCTCCAGTGCGGCCAATCCTGCCATGCGTTTAATATCTTCTTCGGTTTTTTCCGCCCTGAATAGTTCAGTGTTAACTGGCCCAGGCAGTACAGCATTGACTGTAATTCCACGTGCACCCATTTCTTTGGCAAAGATATGCGTCAATTGTTCCACCGCACCTTTGGTTGCGGCATAGGCGCCGTATTTTGGCAGCATCAATCGCGTGACTGTACTCGAAATATTAACAATTCGGCCATTATCGGCAAGCCGTGTTGCCGCTTGGCGCAGCGTATAAAAAATACTCTTAAGATTGATGTCGACAATTCGATCAAATTCATCGTCACTAATTTTTGCAATTTCTTTAAAAACAAGAATACCGGCATTGTTAACCAGAATATCAATTTGCCCAAAATGATTGATGGCTGTGTCAAATAACTGGCGAACTGCTACCGACTGGCTGACATCAGCTTTAACAGCCAGACACTCACCCTCGGCGTCAGTAATTTCAGTGCAAATCTTGTCAGCAGCCTGCTTATCTCTCACGTAGTTAACAACAACTTTAGCGCCTGCATGTGCAAGGGTATGTGCAATCTCCGCACCAATCCCGCGCGATGCACCTGTAATGACAGCAACTTTATTCTGAAGGATTTTCATGTTTATTTTATCAATCCAAGGTTCTTTTAAGGGGTTCAACCAGAAATTATGCACTTTCAAGTGCTACCGGCAAGAACATTATGGAACTAGGCCGATTTAAACCTATCTCACCTCATTCAATATCAATCGTTACCCCCATTCCAGTTGCTAAGTTGGCAACGAAGCTAGACACAGCTAGTTTTTCATGCCAATCACTCGCATGCCTTTTATACAGCAAGATTGATACCATTATTATTTATCCAATAAAATCATATGAGTACAATATCATTTATTAAGAGAAAGGGGCTA
>JAJFJI010000018.1 GCA_021774205.1 Nitrosomonas sp. | reverse complement strand
ATAGCACAGTTATAGCCAAGATCTTTCGCAGCACGCGTCACGGCATCAACACACATATGTGTCATCGCGCCTACGATGACAACATTCTCAACATCTTGTTCATCTAAGATAGCTTTTAAATTAGTATCACAAAAACTATTGATATGATGTTTTAGAACCACTGACTCACCGGTAATATTTGTAGCTGATGGATGAATTTTTGCGCCTTCTGAGCCAGGTAAAAAAAACGGCGCATCACTGTTCAGAAATTCATGCCTTACATGCACGACAGGCAATTTTCTTTCGCGAAATGCAGCTAATAATTTGGCGCCTTGGCTGGCTGCTGCTTCAGTACCCGAAAGAGGAAATTTTGCACTGTCATAACTTGAAAAGTAGTCGTTTTGAAAGTCGATTAATATGAGTGCTGTTTTTGCCATGGTTAGTTTCTCTCGTTAATGATTCGATCTGTTTCGATTTGTTTTATTTAGTTTGGAGGCGATCCCCCGAACAATTCTTATCCTTTCAATTTAGCAAGCAGACCAGGTTTATTGGCCAAGACCTTATCCATGTCAGCGAGTCGTTCGCTTAAATTTACTGCAGAGGCTTTCGATATAGCATCTTCATTCGCCATATTCCAGTCAAGCCTGCCGAACGGTGGCTCGGGATCGTATTCAACATAAAGCTGTACTGCTTTGGAAGCATCCTCGTCGGCAAAACGTGCAGCGAGATGTAGGGCCATATCGATCCCTGCTGAAACGCCTGCTGCTGTGATGATCTTCCCATCCTCTACCCATCGTTGCCGCACGTACTTAGCACCAAGCTTTTCTAGGTAGGGCGCATATGCCCAGTGTGTTGTTGCCTGGCGCCCTTCAAGGAAACCTGCTGCGGCAAGAATACATGCACCTGTACATACCGAGGCGAGAACTTCGGTCTTGGCTCCAGCAGAACGTATGTAATTCATTAATCTGTCGTTTGCCATTGTCGTGAACGTGGCCAGATCTGCACCGGGCACAATTAACACATGTGGCTCGGGTACATCGTCAATCGAAAGGTGAGGTGTGATACCTAGACCGAAATCGTCTGGTATGGACTCCACTTTTTCACCCACAACGACTGTGCGATATCCTCTGCCTAGGTTTGAGAGCACGCTATATGGGCCGATCATGTCAAGTAAAGAAAGCCCAGGGTATAAAAGAAACGCAATCACTTTCTCGGAATTTGTTGTCATGTGTCATTCTCCTTTTTTTAAAAAATAGAATTTTGCTGTTAAGAGGAAGCCTATTAGTTTTACTTTTAATTTAATTTGTTACTGTGAATAGATTCTATTATTGCGGAAAACAGAAAAATACACTAAAGTCAAAACCAGCATAAAACAGGCAAGATATGACAAAAATTCTTAGAAAGTGTTAAAACACGCTAAATGACCAAAAGAACAAACATACGACTACTAATCGTGAATTACCCCGGTGCGATGCAATCAGCAATAATTGGGTTAAAAGAAATGTTTCTGCTGGCGAATCAACTCATCATGAAATTTACAGCGGATTCTCAGTATCAATCCGAGATTAATTCTGGACAAAAGCCCAAGATTGATACTCGCTTTGAAGTCGATAGCATAGACCGCGATATCTGGTTGTCACAAGGTGTTCAAGAAAAAACTGCTGTGCATTCAAAAGCTCACGTTATAGTATTACCTCCCAGCATTGAAGGCGAATATTTCATTAGCCCTGAAACTTCATTAATTCAGTGGCTGGTTCAACAGCATCAGCAAGGCAGTATTATTTGTTCAGCCTGTGCGGGTTCGTTTGTTATTGCTGCTGCTGGATTATTGGATCATCGTGCGGCAACAACTCATTGGGATTTAGCCGGAATGTTGGCCAAACAATTTCCAAAAGTAAAGGTTAATAGCGAGAAGATTTTAATAAACGATGGTGACATCATTACCGCTGGAGGCTTAATGTCGTGGATCGACTTAGGCTTGGAATTAGTAGCTCAGTTCACTCAACCAGTCATCATGCGACAACTAGGAAAATATCTAATTGTCGATACTGGCCCACGGGAGCAAAGCTACTATCAAAGTTTTAAGCCAATTCTGGATCATGGCGACAAAATCATCTTAAAAATGCAACATTTTATTCAAGCTAATTTTCAACAACCGCTTTCGATAGCAAAGCTGGCGCAGCAATGTCATTTGACCGAACGGACATTTTTGCGCCATTTCTTTACTGCTACTGGATTTAAACCGAATGCATATATACAACGTTTACGTATTCAAAAAGCTTGTGATTTATTGGAAACAACCGCCTTCACCTTCGAAACGATTTCACTTAAGGTCGGCTATGAAGATACCAGTGCTTGTCGGAAAGCCTTTGTTAAGGTCACTGGCCTCACACCCAAAGATTTCAAACGTCGTTTCTCGCGAACGGCAGAATTGAAAAATATAACTATTGCACAATCAGCGACGCAATCACAAAACGCTTAATATGCCACTTATAATCTGCAAGCGCACCATGAAAAACCTTTGTGTATGTTTTGATTTCGCCCAGCCAACTTTTACTAAGGGCCGCTATGTTAACCTTAAACATAGCGGCCAAAAGCGGCCAGACAATTTCATTCAATAAATCTCCGATAATATGAAACAGCCAGTAGCGTCATGATATTCATGATCTGACTATCGTTTTATATAGGAGGATATATAGTTAGCAAACCTGACAAGCATAACGACTCTGTTGCTATTAAACCCAAAACTATGGAAGATATGCGGAAACTACATAATTACTTGTTAGGCAGCAACAAGCAAAGGAGGCCGAGATGAAAACAGCTTTTCACACGATGCGTCAGCCTGCGTTGTGCATCTGCTTCGTAGCGCTTGTCTTGCCGGCTCATTCGCTAAGGTGCTGCGAATCGCTCGCGAAAATGATATTCCGTTAATGCATGGTAGTTGCCATGACTAGCTACAACTACGCCAAGCCGCTGGGAGATCTGGGCCTGAAGGCCATGCAGGTGCGAGGACGCTTGCAAGAAGGTATGGTCGCCGACATCACCCTGTTTGATCCGAAAACCGTGACCGACAACGCCACGTACGCCAAGGGTACATTGCCCTTGACCGGCATACCCCAGATGATCGTCAACGGTATCGTGGTCATGAGGGATTCAGAACCGCTCAAGGCATTTCATGCGGGTCAACATATCCGCTTTGAGCTGCAAGAAAAAGGCCGGTTCAGGCCGATCTTGGCTGAGAATTGGACCCGCGAATTCTATGTCGCCCCGATTGATTTTGGCGGTGGTGTGACGGGTTCACAGCCGCAGGTGTTAACAACTTCTGGCGGGCATTTTGACAACCATTGACTTGGGAAGAGTTGGTGGAATTTGAAAACCCGAGCGGTTTAGTCCAGTTGTGGTCAATTAGAGGGTGTCGATCCAATCGAAGGACAAGCGGTGCCTAATTTTTGCATTCTGTGCATATTAATTCATTACCGGAGATATAAATGAACATTCGTCAGAAGTTTCTATTAGTTGCTGCAATAGGCTTATTACCTATAGCTTTGTCTTATGGGTTAATGCCGCAGAAGAGCCTAAGTTTTCTCTTCGATATTTCCGTCTCTGACCCAAACGGTATCCATATATTTCGAGCTGTAATGGGTTTATATTTAGCGCTTATCATGTTCTGGTTGATTGGCGTGTTTATAGTTCAAATAAGGCAAGCTGCGCTCTATAGTCTCATCGTATTTATGTTTGGCTTGGCAGCAGGCAGGATCTTGAGCCTTATTATAGATGGTATGCCTCATTGGTTGCTGGTCGTATATTTAGTGCTTGAACTCGGTTTTGGTGTTATAGGCATACTATTAATTAAAAAATCAGATTAAGCCCTTACTTAATCCGAAGAAGAGTCGTAAAGCACGTGATCTGGTAGTCGAGGGCCTTTAGCCCTCAGCCTCTACAACGCCCTGCATGCGGTTCCGCACAGGGCGTTTTACTTTGGATGGTGAAGCCTGATTCATTCGTCGTGTAACACATAAAGTCCCTGAAATTTTAGATAAGCATTGGATAATGCCTGTTGTATTCCTAGAGTTTTCGAGCAACGCCATGGGCCTATGCTGGTCATTTTATTCTCACGAATAACCGTGCTTCATTTGGGGTCAGGATGGTTGGCTAGACATTCTCCCCTAGAGGACTTTCACCTTCTATCTTTTGTCAGTTTGTCCTGGCGCACTCTGATTAGGGTCGAATGCCGACTGTACGATTTGCTCGTGATTTAAGTACAAAAATGTCAGATCGCGTGTGAGTCAATATAACTGAATAGTTGCCAATTAATTTTGTTTGTCTGGCATTGTTCTCACGGTAATATTTTGTAGCCGTTCTGCCGCACCGGATACGGCTTTATTGGCAATATCCTGAACTTTCTCATAGGCTTTTTCCTGCTGCAGATTGAGTTTTTCAATTTGCTTGGTTTGTTCTTTTACAAGGGTTTCAAAGGCGGAAATTCTTGCTGTGAGGACATTTATTTCTCCTTCAAAGCCCTTCTGTAGTAGTTTCTCTTTTTGCGTAAAATCTGCGGTCAATCTTTCTTTGATTTCCTGAACAGCA
>JAJFJI010000170.1 GCA_021774205.1 Nitrosomonas sp. | reverse complement strand
CCCAATTATGACGAACGTCCGTCAGGGTGTAACATTTCTCTATTGGTAATACACAACATCAGCCTTCCACCCGATGAGTTCTGTGGTGATGGCGTAATTCAGCTATTCACCAACCAGCTCGATCCAGCGGCACACCCTTATTACCCGTCTATTCAATCAATAAAGGTTTCAGCGCATTTTTTTATTCGTCGGGATGGAACGATTATACAGTTTGTATCTTGCAAAAAACGTGCATGGCATGCAGGCGAATCATGCTGGCAAGGAAAAATCCGTTGCAATGATTTTTCAATTGGCATCGAACTAGAAGGCAGCGATAACTTGCCATTTGCTGATGCTCAGTATATAGCACTAAGCAAACTCACGACGACATTGCGTCAAAATTACCCGATAACCGATATCGTCGGTCATTCTGATATTGCCCCGGGACGAAAAACAGACCCGGGTCCTCATTTTGACTGGGATCACTATCACGCATTGTTACATGGAACAAAACCTAATTTGAGCAGTCAAAAATTTGATTAGCCGCACACTTAGCACGGTTAATTTTGATGTCAACTGACCAAAATCAATATGGAGAAAATATCATGAACTCGCATGCAGCCAGGTTATCTATCAAGCATTTATTCATAGTTGCTTCCACATCTGTCCTCCTTATAGCCAGTGCAGATGGGCTATCATATGGCGGCGGCGGTTATACAGCGACCCCCAGCTATGCAGCGGAACCCGAACAGGCTGTGTATTTTATTGAACCCAAAAGCAATGCGACTGTTGACCAGGAATTCACCGTTAAAATGGGTATCACAGGCATGGCAATCAAACCCGCCGGTGACATGACACCCAACACTGGCCATCATCACCTTATGGTTGATGAAGGTCCAATTAAAACAGGTGAAGTCATTCCAAATTCTCCTACGCATTTGCATTTTGGCAAAGGGCAAACAGAAACCACACTAACACTTACACCAGGAAAACACATATTGACGCTGCAATTTGCAGACGGCGCACATCAGTCATATGGCTACGCTATGCGTCAAAGTATTACAGTACATGTAGAATAAAAAGTTATTGTATGGGGTGTTAATGCACGCCGTACAATAACTAACTATTTTTTTAAATAGTATTAAATATTTTGCTTTAATCCCGCTCAATGCAATAATTCGCTGCTAGCCGGCAATTACTATTCGGTTTGACTTCTATGACATCCCCTGCTGCATTGGTAGTTTCAACACAGATAAGCCGTTGATAATCACTGTCCTGCAAATCCGCCATTTCAGCGGCTATTTTCTCCCAAGGGTTCCATACGACAGCCGTTGCATTTCCTTTTGATGTTATGTGAATACGGCGCTTTAACGCAGCATCCTCTATAACCTGCAAATTCTTCACATCCAGATAAATCCGGTCAACTTCTGAATTAATCATGACCGCACCTGTCTGTTGTTTTTGCATACTATTATCAACTTTATCAATATATTGGCACCCTTCAAGCCCTAGCACCTTTGTCTGGCCAATATCACCTATATTGAAATAGGTGTGAAACGCTTGTGTAATAACAAAAGCTTCTGTACCCGTATTTTTAGTTATCATTTCCAGATTCAATGACTTTCCGACAGTGATCTCCTGTGTCAAAACAAATGAATACGGCCAAATTTCCCTTGTTTCATCAGAATCTTCCAGTCCAAGGATAACCTTGACATCACCATTAGTCGTTACGTCAGTACTTACAATTTTCCACATACGATTGCGTACAAACCCATGCCCTGGTCGACCCAGTCCCTCCGGATCTGGGCCAAACCATGGCCAACAAATAGGCGTGCCGCCTTTAATGGCTTTACCGGTTTGATAATAGGCTTTCTCACTAAGAAACAGTAAATCTGCAGGTTCATTGGCCGGTTGATAGGATAGTACCTGACCCGCATAAACCGAGATTAAAGCACTTGCCTTAGCACTGCTGATCTGAATCATGGGCAAACCACCCTTGCCTTCGATAATTTTCAGTTGGCCTGGAATTGCATGATCTTTATTGAGCTGTTCAGTATTCATATTTTTCCCTGTTTCGATTATTGTGTTTGAATTAGAAAATATGTTGTCTTAAATTTAACAGGCTTTGATAGGCACAACACGGCTTGCAGCAAGCTTAGCGCGTTCTCTAGCCTGTGCAATATCACTGCCATTTGCCAGCGCCACACCCATACGTCTACGTTCAAATGATTCTGGCTTACCAAACAGGCGTAACGCACTTTGAGGCACTTGCAACGCGCTATTAACGCCGGCAAAAGCAATCCCTCGCGCTTCCAGTTGCCCATAAATTACAGCGCTGGCACCAGCCGTGTGCATGGTGGTATCTACCGGCAACCCAAGTATGGCTCGAGCGTGCAGTTCAAATTCATTCTGTGTCTGGCTACACAGAGTCACCATACCAGTATCATGGGGACGGGGGCTCACCTCACTAAACCACACCTGATCACCCTTAACGAATAACTCCACCCCAAAAATACCTAAACCACCAAGATTTGTAGTGATTTTTTGAGCGATGTCGTGAGCATGCTGCAACGCCAGCGGTGACATTGGCTGTGGTTGCCAACTTTCCACATAATCACCATTCACCTGAATATGGCCAATCGGCTCGCAAAAGAATGTTTCCACTTCGCCACGCGCATTGGCTGCACGCACAGTAAGCAGGGTTATCTCATAATCAAATTGGATAAAACCTTCGGCTATCACCCGCCCCTGATCAACGCGGCTGCCGCTGGCGGCAGTGTTCCAGGCAGTTTCAATATCCACAGCCACATTTATTTTCGATTGACCTTTACCGGAAGAAGACATGACTGGTTTTACGATGCAAGGATACCCGATATGTACCTCAACGCCAGTCCGCAGTTCACTCAGACTCTCCGCAAAAATATATGATGAAGTCGGCAAGCCAAGCGTTTCGGCAGCCAAACAACGGATACCTTCACGGTTCATGGTCAGTTGCGCCGCCCTTGCGGTTGGAATGACACGTGCCATTTCAGCACGTTCTATTTCTATTAGCCTGTCCGTAGCAATTGCTTCAATCTCCGGCACGATAATATGTGGTTGTTCCTGTTCAACTAATTTGAACAAAGCATCGCCATCCGCCATATTGATCACATGCGCACGATGCGCCACCTGATGGCCTGGCGCATTTGGATAACGATCCACGGCAATGGTTTCCACACCCAATCGTTGCAATGCAATAATTACTTCCTTGCCGAGCTCACCACCACCTAACAGCATGACTTTAGTTGCAGAAGG
>JAJFJI010000169.1 GCA_021774205.1 Nitrosomonas sp. | reverse complement strand
AAGGAGCTGCATAGCAATATCCTTGAATGCCAACGTTGGGCCATTTGACAAGCTTAGAATATGCAATCCTGGCTCCAACGTTTTAAGTGGCGTAATTTCTGGACTGCCAAATGATTCGCTGGTATAGGTCCGGTCGACAATCCCACGCAAATCAGCCGGCGGGATATCATCAATAAAATGAGAAAGTATTTCAAAAGCAAGAGATTGATAACTCAGATTACGCCACGTTTCTAACTGATCAGTATCAATTTTTGGGTATTTCTCAGGGAGAGCCAGCCCACCATCTGAAGACAATCCACTCAACAGAATTTCAGAAAAAGTTTTTGGCGGCATCCCGCCACGAGTCGATATATAACGCATATTATTTCATGGAATCAATAGGTGAATAGCCTGCCAGTTTCTTGTCTAACAAAATAGTAATTAGTTAGTCTCGACATTTTTACTCATTATCCAACTCTTCCAGTCGAATACGCATAACATGACCCGTAACAACCGGAAGCATTTCAATACTGGCGATGGCTTCATTAATACGCTTTTCTATTGTTAAATGCGTCAACATAATAATGTCTACATTGTCTTCATCTACAGCGGGCTCTTTCTGCACCATTGCATTGATAGAAATATCTGAATTGGCCAGGATACGAGAGATATCTGCCAACACGCCCGGTTTATCAACGACACGCAACCGCAGGTAGTAAGCGGTTTCAACCTCCTCCATGGAAATCACAGGCGTACTAGACAATAAATCTGGCTGAAAGGCGAGTGAAGGAACCCGGTGCATTGGATCAGCCGTTTGCATGCGCGTGACATCCACCAAGTCAGCAACGACTGAACTTCCGGTTGGCTCAGCGCCAGCACCCGCACCGTAATATAACGTAGCACCCACGGCATCGCCTTTAACAACAACTGCATTCATAACACCTTCAACATTGGCAATAAGACGTTGGGCAGGTATTAAGGTCGGATGAACGCGCAACTCAATGCCTTTATCAGTGCGCTTGGTAATCCCCAGCAATTTAATTCGGTAACCCAGGTCTTCTGCATAACGAATATCATCACCAGTCAATTGTGTAATCCCTTCCACATAAACTTTGTCAAATTGCACCGGAATACCAAATGCGATAGCCGACATAATCGTAATTTTATGTGCGGCGTCTATCCCTTCGATGTCAAAAGTGGGATCTGCTTCTGCATAACCAAGCAGTTTTGCTTGCTCCAAAACGGTCTCAAATGATTGCCCCTTTTCACGCATTTCTGACAAAATAAAATTTGCGGTCCCATTAATAATACCGGCAATCCATTCAATTCGATTGGCTGTTAATCCCTCCCGCAATGCTTTGATAATAGGAATACCACCTGCAACCGCCGCTTCAAATGCTACGATCACGCCTTTCTCGCGCGCCGCAGCAAATATCTCCGTCCCATGTAAAGCAAGCAAGGCTTTATTGGCCGTAACCACATGCTTGTTATTTTCAATTGCTTTGAGTATTAAATCCTTGGCAATAGTTACGCCACCAATCAGCTCAACCACAATGTCAATGTCAGGATTTGTGACCACCGCAAATGCATCGTCGGTCACTTGAATATTGCTATCAGCCAGGCTGTGCGCCTTATCAAGATCACGATCAGCAATCATTGAGACAACAATATCGCGCCCAGCGCGGCGGGCAATTTCTGCCTGATTACGTTTAAGCACTGCAAATGTACCACCGCCAACGGTACCAACTCCTAATAAACCAACTTTTATGGGATTCATATTCTTTATTTATATTAAAAACGAATTAAACACGGAACAATGGTCAGCGGCATTTCAAGATGCCACCGTGATATATTTGAAAAGCAACGTAGCCAATGCCAATATCAACCTTTCATTCTTATGTAAGCAGCGTATCGGTGCCATGCCGCCTACGATAACGCTCAAGAAAATGTGCGACACGACCAACTGCTTCTGTCAGGTCATCGGTATTGGGTAAAAAAACGACACGAAAATGGTCCGGATATATCCAGTTAAAACCAGTACCTTGCACCAGCAAAACCTTTTCTTCAAGCAGCAAATCAAGCACAAGCTGTTGATCGTTATCAACCGGATAGATTTTTTGATCTAGTCGTGGAAACAGATATAATGCCGCTTTTGGCTTATAACAAGTAACGCCAGGAATTTCAGTAAGCAGCTTCCAGGCAACATCCCGTTGACGCTTAAGCCGCCCCGTTGGCAGCGTTAAATCATAAATGCTTTGGTAACCACCCAATGCCGTCTGTATGCCAAACTGTGACGGCACGTTGGCGCACAAGCGCATTGACGCCAGCATATTCAATCCGGCAATGTAGTCTTGCGCATGATTTTTTTCACCGGAAACAACCGCCCAACCAGATCGGAATCCAGCGGCGCGGTAATTTTTTGATAAGCCATTAAAAGTAACAAAAAGTACATCGTCGGCTAGTGATGCAATCGATGTATGCGTCGCCAAGTCATACAATATCTTGTCGTAAATCTCGTCAGCGTAGATTATCAAATGATGCTGACGCGCAATTTCAATGATTTCAAGCAACAAATCTTGCGGATATAGTGCCCCCGTAGGATTATTAGGGTTAATAATGACGATAGCGCGCGTTTTTGGCGTAATTTTAGCGCGTATATCATTCAGGTCTGGCAACCAATCCGATTGCTCATCGCAAATATAATGTCTCGCAATGCCACCGGCCAGCACCACTGCAGCCGTCCATAGTGGATAATCAGGTACCGGTATTAATACCTCTTCATTATTTTCCAGTAGCGCCTGCATGGTCATAACAACCAACTCAGATACGCCATTACCAATAAAAATATCATCTAGCTGCACATTACTGATCTGCTTTTCCTGGGTGTAATGCATAATTGCCTTGCGTGCAGCAAATAATCCCTTGGAATCACAATAGCCTGAAGCTTCGGCCAAGTTATGAATAACATCCTGCAAGATTTCATCTGGCGCATCAAAACCGAACGTTGCAGGATTGCCAATATTAAGCTTTATAATATGATGACCTTCCTCCTCCATCTGCCGGGCACGGTCAAGCACCGGACCACGAATGTCGTAGCAGACGTCGGCAAGTTTGCTGGATTTGGTTATTGGTCGCATGATTGGTTAAATACTTGGAATGTAGTAAAGACTAAAGGCAATCACCAGGAACTGGTGCAATATTACCTGACCCTTTAAACTGCCGCAAATATACTCACTTCTTTTGAAAAAATATCTCAGCAGGGATATATCTAAAAAAATAACCAGAGAACACAACGAATATTTCTAGGCATCTTCCAAATTCGCCCCGCCCGACCAAGTTTATTCTGGTACACCGGAGGCCACTCCAACTTAAAGGAATGATAATGTTCCCGAAAAGGATTTTGAGACTTACAAAAAAGGACGTAACTTGTTTAGGAAAAGCAATTATCAATGATAGCGATACATTCAAATAGGTTGAATCACCACGGCTTTTTCTTATTAAATCGGATACGCGATTCCAAGTAGACAATCTTCGATTCGACAACCACTTTTTTGCGCCCTGTGTAGGCTTCGAGATATCCTAGGGGTATCACTCCTGGATTGACGCCAAAGACTTGCTCAAAAGTTGCGTAGTTAATAACAACCATTCTACGGCACCGGTACCGATCAACGAGGTAGGCTTATGGCCATAGACACGCCCAAACTAAATCGGAACACTGCCTTGCAACTTTCTTGACCGTTTATTGACGACCCCGGCATGATGGATTTCAAGTGAGGCGGTTCTGCCCATGCGAGTGAGTGCCTGGAAAAATGTTTCCAAAGGCGTTATTGCTCAACAGGAAGTGGGTACTGGCAAACGTGATTGGCCCGAACCAACAGATCCGGGCCATTCGTATTTTTACCACCTCCTGGACAATCTGTAGATATCTGCTTCACGGTTCGTGAAATGCGTATTGTCAGGTAGACTCCGTTAGCAGTGTAAGACAGAATTACTCAACGTTGTTTTTGCTTACTTACCCTTTTGGGGCAATCGCGCCATTATTCTATTTATTTCCTGCTCAAGTTGACTTCCTTCAAGCCCCTGATTTTCTAACTCTGTTCTCAATCTAAACTGTAATTCCAAGCGTAGGAGTTCTACTGTGGTTTCATTTCCCTCTTCTAATGCCGTTCGATACTCCTGTTGGAAATTTTTAACGTAACTTACCATTGCATCGCTGGTAATATCAGATAGTGCTAACTCCTGCTCAAAATCAGATCTTGCATTTTGCGCAGGTAAATTTTGTTGTGCAGAAGTCTCCGGTGTGTAAGGAATACTTTTATGAATAATAATTGATAGCAAGATCAATAAAATTCCTGATCCCACTGTGGCGGCTGTGAAACGCCCTAATTTATATTCTTTACCAAAAAATTTTACCTGTTTGATTTGTTGCATTCCAAACCTAGCAAGTACAAAAACGCCAGTAAAGAAAGCAATACCGCCGAGCAACATGATGATTGGTACAATTGAATGCACTTTATTTACTCCTACAATGAGGTTTTATTAAAGGCTCATATTGCTATGAGCATAAAAATAATCGGCCCAGATTTACCCTGCAAAC
>JAJFJI010000168.1 GCA_021774205.1 Nitrosomonas sp. | reverse complement strand
TCGAACGTGCCAATCAGTTGATAATAAAGGCGCGCGAACCTTGGTTTGCTTAATGTGTCTATTAGAGTTGAATAAGGAGCGATTCGGACAACTGCGCGATTACAAGTTAGAAAGAGCTGGAATCTTAATTTTTTTAATCATCCCAACTGTGGATCAAAATATACGTAATTTAGTATAATCAGAAGGTTGTAATTAAGCTATTCTTGAGAAGGCTTGGGCTAGCTTATTACAGAAAATAGTGTTAAATATAAAATAAAATAAATTTATGTGTTGTATCAATTGATTTTCAGACTTGTTTGCTTCGTGACATCGAATTTTTCACATATGTTGAAATTTGATCGATGCACTTTGTATTGTATGAAATTGGGATGATGAAGGGTAATAAATGACTCAAATGAGTGTAGAGCAATTTGCAAATGAACTGGGCTTGTTACCGACCGTGTTGTTGGAACAGCTTCAGGCTGCTGGCGTAAAAAAAATGCTGATCAAAGACAATTTGACCGAGAAAGATAAGGCTCAGTTACTCGATTATCTCCGTAAGGCGCATGGAGATACTGAAACTAAAAACAAAGTTTCTTTAACGCGTAGGCAATCTTTTGAAATCAGAAAGTCTGATAATACAGGGAGAGCGCGCACCATTCAGGTTGAAGTTCGAAAAAAACGCACCCTTGTAAAGCCTGCAACACGTGAGATCACTGATAGTAAATCCGCAGAAGAAGCCCCAATCCCAAAAGTATCTACCCCTACGCCTGCTCCCACGCCAGTTATCGACGCAGCACAGTTAGCATTACGTGAACAAGAAGCAAAAAAACAAGCTGAACTAGTTGCGCGTCAAGTAGCTGAGATTAAGGAAAAACAGCAACGCAAAAAAACAATTGCTGCTGAAGTAAAAAATGATGATAAGCAAGAGGCTGCTGCCAGTAAAGCGTCATCGACAGTGGAAACGACACCATCTGATCAACCTTCAGTTACAACACCAACGCCTGTTACAACGCCGGCGTCTGACCAGAAAAAAATTGCGGAGTCTCAACCCGGATCTACACAAGGTACTTTACATAAACCAGAAGTAAAACGAGATGAAAAGTTAGATAAGAAAAAGAAACAAACCAAGCAGGTTGTCTGGAAAGATGCAGATACCAAAAGACGCAGTGTTAAGCCACGAAGTGGTGTGTCCAGTGGTATGGAGTGGCGAGGACGTAAGGACAAGCGTAGCAAATCCGCTTCATCGAGTGATGCACAAAGCATTCATGTGTTTAATGCGCCGACTGAGCCAATGGTTCATGAGGTAATCGTGCCTGAAACCATTTCAGTTGGAGCACTGGCCCAAAAAATGTCGGTCAAGGCGGCTGAGGTTATAAAGGTGCTGATGAAAATGGGTAACATGGTGACCATTAACCAAATGTTGGACCAAGATACCGCCATGCTTGTTGTTGAAGAAATGGGTCATACCGCGAAATATGCTGCACCGGATAGCCCGGAAGCTTTCCTAGCCGACGTAGAAACTTCAACATCCGCAACGGAGATGGAAGCACGTGCGCCAGTTGTAACGGTAATGGGTCATGTTGATCATGGAAAAACATCTTTGTTGGACTATATTCGACGGAGCCGGGTAGCGGGTGGCGAAGCTGGCGGCATTACACAGCATATTGGCGCTTACCATGTAGAAACTGATCATGGGATGGTTACTTTTCTGGATACCCCGGGTCATGAAGCCTTTACTGCAATGCGTGCGCGTGGCAGTAAAATTACAGATCTGGTTATTCTGGTTGTTGCTGCGGATGACGGTGTCATGCCGCAAACGGTTGAAGCGGTTCATCATGCAAAAGCGGCAAAAATTCCTATTATCGTTGCGGTCAACAAGATAGATAAACCGGAAGCCAATCCTGAGCGTATTAAGCAAGAGCTGGTCGCTCATGAAGTTGTTCCTGAAGATTGGGGTGGAGATACCATGTTTGTCGAGGTTTCAGCAAAAACGGGGCAAGGAATTGATGCGCTACTGGAAAGCATCTTGCTGCAGGCTGAAATTCTGGAACTTAAAGCGGTCAGGAGTAAACCTGCTAAAGGTGTTGTTGTTGAATCTCGCCTTGATAAAGGCAAAGGACCGGTGGCAACAATACTGGTTCAGTCTGGCATTTTAAATCGTGGTGATGTATTGCTTGCTGGCGCTGTTTTTGGCAAAGTGCGGGCCATGTTTGATGAAACCGGAAAAGCGGTAAAACATGCTGGAACTTCAATACCGGTTGAGATTCAGGGCTTGTCGGAGGTGCCAGAAGCTGGTGAAGTCGTCATTGCCTTGGACGATGAGCGAAAGGCAAGGGAAATTGCTTTGTTCCGCCAAGGTAAATACCGAGATGTTAAGCTTGCTAAATTACAGGCTGCAAAACTTGAGAATGCATTTGAACAGAAAGATGATCTTAAAGTACTGGGATTGATTATCAAAGCTGATGTTCAAGGATCATGTGAGGCATTAGCCTATGCATTACATAAACTTTCCACTGATGAAGTAAAAGTTAACATTATTCACAGTGGTGTTGGGGCAATTATTGAATCAGATATTAATCTGGCGCTCGCATCAAAGGCTGTGGTAATTGGCTTTAATGCGCGTGCAGATGCCAGTGCGCGCAAGTTAATCGCGTCTTCTGGGGTTGATGTGCGTTATTACAACATCATTTATGAAGCTGTCGATGAAGTCAAAGCCGCGTTATCTGGCCTGATGTCTCCTGATCGTAAAGAAAATGTTATCGGCTTGGTAGATATACGTGAAATCTTTCGTATTCCAAAAGTTGGTGTCATTGCGGGTTGTTATGTGCTTGATGGGATTGTCAAGCGAGGATCTCAAGTACGCTTATTGCGTGACGGCAAGGTGATTCATGGTTGCGAACTAGATTCTTTAAAACGGTTTAAGGACGATATTAAAGAAGTCAGGGAAGGATTTGAATGTGGCTTGTCGTTAAAAAACTATAATGACATCCAGGTAGGTGATCAAGTGGAGGTTTATGAAGTCATCGAAACAGCAAGGACGCTGTAATGCCTTATATCTTTACTGTTCATTTTGCAATTGAGTTGCCAGTATTCAGTTTATGGGCCTTTTTGTATCGTACAAAGCTGACTTAATAAGAAAATGCCCAAAGATTTTTCGCGTACTTTACGCATTGCCGATCAAATTCAGCGTGAGTTGGCTGATCTTATAGATCATGAAATCAAGGATCCACGCATTATCAAGGTAACTTTGACAGGCGTTGAAGTTGATCGCGATTATGCCCATGCTAAGGTTTTTTACACCACCCTGGGTAGCAAAGAAGAAAATTTCCTGGTTGAAAAGGGCCTTGATTGCGCACGTGGTTTTTTGCGTATGCAGTTATCCCATCGAATGAAGCTAAGATCGGTTCCGCAACTTCATTTCATTTACGACAAGTCAGTAGAGCATGGTAACTATGTGTCACGTCTAATCGACGAAGCAATCGCACAAGAAAAACAATAACTTCGAATGTTTTCTCAACCTATAAGCCGCCACTAAGCAGTTGCTTTTCAGGTCTATTTTTCAATTTTTCGCAATTACCGTAATGTCACATGCTTGTCAATCAGAGCTTGATAAACCCAAACTAATTAAACGCAAAATTAATGGTGTTTTGTTATTGAACAAACCCTATGGCATCACATCTAACCGAGCGTTGCAAATTGTAAAACGTCTATTTTCTGCAGCTAAATCTGGACATACCGGCACACTGGACCCGATGGCAACAGGGCTGCTGCCGATTTGTTTCGGTGAGGCGACGAAATTTTCGTCAATGTTACTCAATGCGGACAAGATTTATCAGGCCACGATGAAGCTTGGTTTTATCAGCTCGACTGGCGATGCCGATGGTGTGATTTCAATTGCGGAAAAACCAGATCCGAACTGTATATACCTGATACCCGATGAACTTGAGCGCAAATTGCAACATTTTATTGGCACAATAAAACAGCTGCCGCCAATGTACAGTGCCCTGAAATATCAAGGAAAACCACTATACAGTTACGCAAGAGAGGGTATAGATATTAAGCGGCAACCACGCGAAGTAACCATACATGATATAAAAGTTAATTCGTTTGTCGGAAACGAGCTGCAAATTACAGTTAAATGTGGCACCGGCACTTACATACGAACTTTGGCTGAAGATATTGGCAAAGCGCTTGGTTACGGCGGTGCATACCTTAACAAGCTCTGTCGTAGCGCTATCGGTAGATTTGATCTGTCTCGGGCATATTCATTAGATACACTTGAGAGCAAGCTGGTGATAGAACGTGAGGCATGCTTGTATTCAACCGACTGTTTATTAGAAGGTCTGCAAGCTATCGATCTGGATATCCAGTCAGTCACGTCAATATTGCAGGGACGCATGGTTCTTGGCCATTCCACTGCATATAAGTTGCCAGTAGGAGAAAAAATTCGATTATATGACAGTGAGAACCGTTTCTTAGGACTAGGTGAAATTTCCGCCGATGGAGGAATCATTCCCAAACGTTTGATGGCAGCCATTTAAACCGGATTGTTATCGATTTATTCATGACATCATTGTGGCTAGCAGTTACTTCTGATTGATGATAACCTGCCATGGTAACTTTTAATACGTTATAATCGCCAATTTTTTTATCCGCAAAAAAATGTTGCAAGGTAGTGATTTAGTATGTGTACGTGGAGACCGTCAGTTATTTAGGGATATAAATTTTTCTCTAGAAACGGGTGGTTTGATGCAAGTTGGCGGTCCCAATGGTAGTGGTAAAACCAGCTTATTACGTATGCTATGTGGATTATCCGCGCCAGCGCATGGTGAAATTCGTTGGTGTGGCGAGACGATACGCTCACTTGGTGAAGCATATAATCGCGCAATAACTTATCTGGGTCATTTGAGTGGCGCTAAGGATGATTTAACAGTTATTGAGAATTTGCGTATTTCAAGTGCGTTGGCAGGCGTTGAAATTGACGAGAAAAAAGCCCGAGATGCTTTGCAGCATATTGGTCTAAATGGGCGAGAGCTATTGCCAGTCAAGGTATTGTCGCAGGGACAAAAGAAAAGGGTTGCACTAGCGCGGCTATTGATTTGCGATACAACATTATGGATATTGGATGAACCTTTGGCGGCATTAGATATTCACGCAATTAAATTAATTAAAGAGCTGCTGGAAAAGCATTTGGCA
>JAJFJI010000167.1 GCA_021774205.1 Nitrosomonas sp. | reverse complement strand
GCCAGTTGCTGCATGTATGCTCGCTCACTTTCTGTGTCAATCGTAATTGCCAGAAGCGATGCAGCATAAACCTGAGCACCAACCTGTTGGTTGGGAATCTCGTTAACGAGGCCAGCAAGATCTAGTGGTTTACTCATTTCCGACAAAACAAATTGACGTTCTTCGGCAGTAACTCCACCTTCTTCCAGCTTACCACCAATGCGTTTCATCTCGTCATCCTGAATCTGACCATCTGCTTTGGCAGCACTGATCATACCCTTAAGGCAAAGTTCTGCTGTCTGGGGAGCTGAAATCTGATCGATTTCTGCCTGTGAAACTTTACTGACCGCATCATTCTCGGTTTGGCCCTGCTGCCAGTTCTTCAAAGCCGAAAGGGCAAGCGAGCCAAGAACTGCCATCGCACTACCACCCAACGCGCCCTTAACAGCGCCATCGCCACCACCAAGTAATGAACCAGCCAGGGCACCAATGCCACCAATCTGAGCGTTACTTGCCCCCCCCTGGCTGCTGCCCAACAGGCTTCCGAGTATAGCGCCGAGACCACCAGCCTGCTTGCCATTTTGCGAATTAGCAGAGGCCCCATCTAATGCATTACCCAAGCCATCTTCTCCGAGAGCATGTTGAAGTCTACCTTGTGATGCACTTGACATGCCCTTTTGTAAAAGTTGACCGACAATATCACTAAAACTCATGATTTTTCTCCTAGATTATTGTTTATTATGAAATAAATATTCTGATTATGTTTTTAACATATATAAAGTAGTCTATCTATTTCATCAGTGTTGTCAAGTTAACGCTCATAGAAGCAGTTTTACATTAAAGTCGATTTGTTTCTTGCGCATGATTATTACTCTCTTTATTGTCCATATCAGTTCTTAACAACTTGTCCTGTCCAGTTTTCGAGAACCACTTCAGTTTTTCCCAAAAAATGCCGCTAATTTTATTAAATACAGAGATACGCAGAGGTGACCATGACAGACATAACAAAGGATGCTGGGCTTATTCAGGTGTTGGCGAAGCGTATGGAAACTCAGCGCTTGCCTCGGGCCCTATCCCTCAAAGATAAGGTTGATCAGGGTGAGACACTTAATGAGTTCGATATTCATTTTCTTGAAAGAGTGTTTCAGGACGACCAGCAGAATATTCCCCTGATGGATCGTCACCCGGAATGGCAGGATCTGACGGCGAGAGTCATTCATCTTTATAAAGAGATTACCGAGAAGGCTTTGAGAAACGAACAAACGTAGAGTGAGTATGGCCTCTCGAGGTGTTTAGTCGGCGCTGCGAGTATGGAGCCACACCTTGTAACCTCAAATCTGCCGCTTGATGAATGGGTAAGTGTCCTGGGATCGGATCGATTGACCCTTCATGTTCATATTCTTGAAATGAATGGAGAATCGCACTAGTTTAGCCACAAATTAGAAACGGCAAAAACAGATGGTTCAATCCAAGTCCACAGAAAAAGAGAATGCCAAACCAAAATAAATGATGTCGGGAGGATATGCCGCGCTTAACCTGAAATCTCAAAAATAAAAAAATCAGAAGCGCAAAATCAGTGGCTAAGTTCCTCTTTTCAACCTAACTGGTGCACTATTAACATGCAATTTGATGCATTCTTTTTCGGTATGGGCATCTGATTTAGACGGCAGTAGGGAATGATGCCGTGTTTTTTGCATATCTCTTGTGCATAGCTTCTTGATGCATGGGGGTCTTTGCGTTTCATGTTCTCACAAACTATATGAAAGGCAAAACGGAACTATTCAGTTTATCCCTATAATCCGCTATTCGGTGTCACAAGATGATCGTTGTCGCGTGTAAACTCACATTTTGTGCCTTGAGCTGACAAATTATAGGAGCAATCTGAACAGTTATTGCGCTGCACTAATAGTTACTGAAAAACTGATATATTCGTTATTTTTCTGTTTCGACCTGCATTAAGGTTTCAGTCTCTGAAGCTGGTGCAGCCTTAGTCCTTTTTCTTCTACGTTTTGGCAATGCAATTTCCCCGGTTGTTTCCTCAACTTTATCCGCTGTCGTTTCAATCATGACTAGCCCACTTTCTTTTAAATTGATTGGGTCAGTCGTTGGTTTGGTAGTGCTTGTCGTTGTTAATTCAGAGGGAGATTGATCGGGTTTGATCTCTGTTTTGACGGTTGTTGGTTTTTCTTTTTTCGTTGGCGCCGTATTTTCACTCTGATCAGATTTTACTGCTGTCTCTATAGCGCCAGCTATTATAGCTGTTTGCTGCTGAACCGATGTATCGATTATTTCAGGCACATCTTTTTTCTCATCAATAATCGAATTCACAGTGGAATCTACGTCTTCAGTTTGTATAGTTATTGATTGATGGAGAGTGTCCTGAGTATTTGTTACATTATTTTTTCGGCTAACTTTATCTGAGTCTGGACGATCTCTTTTTCTACTGCTACGACGTCGTCGAGATCGTCCACTCTCGTCAGCCGTTGACGCAACAGCATCCATTTTTTTTGTTTTTTCTTCTGACAGCACTTCAGTGTTGAGTAGTGGTTGACTCTCTTTGTGTTTTAGGTTCGAAGCGTTTTCGGCAACTGGCTGCTCATGAAGTAGGCTTCCTCCTGCATCCTCATTAATTTCAATTGGATCATTTGGCTTGCGTGACTCTTTTGCTGATGTGTCTTTATTTTGAGGGTTTCGTCGACGATCGCGGCGTACCCGTTTCCCACGTTCGGGCCGTTGTGATTTTTCCCTGCCTACTTTGGTTTCTGTTTGCTTAGGTGTTTCTTTTATTTCTTCATGGCCTGCCGGTTTAAACCAGCCAAAAAATTTGTCAATAAATGATGATTCGCGCAATTTTTCTTCGCGTATTGGTGCGGGCTGGGATGACTTAATGCCTTGAACAGCTGCCTTAGGTTGAGTCGGTTTTGTTTTTAGCTCGGCCGAAGGCAGCTTCACATCATCAGATATCTTTTCGACCATTTGGTAACTGGGTAGTGCTTCGCTCGGTTTGGTCTCATCATAACGTAAGCGATTGATATTATAATTTGGTGTTTCTAGATGAAGATTTGGGACCAAAATGATATTAACTTTTAGACGTGCTTCAATATCATGAATTTCGGTGCGTTTTTCATTTAACAGGTAGGTGGCTACATCTACTGGCAGCTGCACATGAAGTGCATCTGTATGTTCTTTCATGGCTTCTTCCTGGATAATTCTGAGAATGTGCAACGCGGAAGAATCTGTGCCTCGAATATGACCAGTTCCATGGCAACGTGTGCAGGTAACATAATTACTCTCGCCAAGCGATGGGCGCAAGCGCTGACGTGACAATTCCTGCAAGCCGAACCGGGAAATTTTTCCAGCTTGAATGCGCGCTCGGTCAAATCGCAAAGCTTCATGCAAGCGCGCTTCAACTTCACGTTGATTACGGGAGAGCTCCATGTCAATAAAATCAATAACTACCAAGCCACCCAGGTCGCGGAGGCGTAATTGTCGTGCGATTTCATCAGCAGCTTCCAGGTTAGTACTCAAGGCGGTATGTTCAATATCCGAGCCGCGAATAGCGCGCGCGGAATTAACATCAACTGACACCAGCGCTTCGGTATGATCAATAACAATTGCACCACCAGAGGGAAGTGTTACTTGTCGAGAATAAGCTGTCTCAATTTGATGCTCAATTTGGAAACGTGAAAATAACGGGACATCGTCCTGGTAATATTTAAGACGATCGACATTCGCAGGCATTACATGCGTCATGAATTGACAAGCTTGTTCATGAATATCTTTGCTATCGATCAGTATTTCACCAATTTCTAGGTTGAAATAATCGCGAATTGCACGAATTACCAAGCTGCTTTCCTGGTAAATCAGAAAAACGCCATCTTGATTTTTGGCTGCATCTGCAATTGCCTGCCATAATTGTGTTAAATAGTTTAGATCCCATTGCAATTCTTCAGCATCACGGCCTATTCCAGCGGTACGGGCAATGATGCTCATTCCTTCAGGAATATCCAATTTCGACATTACTTCTCGTAACTCGGTACGTTCTTCACCGCCAATTCGGCGGGATACCCCGCCACTGTTTGCTTTGTTGGGGATTAAAACTAGATATCGCCCGGCTAATGAAATATAGGTGGTCAGTGCCGCACCCTTGGTGCCGCGTTCGTCCTTGTCGACCTGAACAATCAGTTCCTGACCTTCGTACAACAAAACTGGAATACGGTTGCTCGAAAAATCAACGCCTTTTTCAAAACAAGAAGGCGAAATTTCCTTGAATGGGAGAAAACCATGGCGGTCACTACCGTAGTCGACAAAGGCTGCTTCCAGGCTGGGTTCCAAGCGTGTAATAACAGCTTTGTAAATATTGCTTTTGCGTTGTTCTTTGCTTATAGATTCGATATCAAGGTCAATTAATTTTTGACCGTCGACGATAGCGACGCGAAGCTCTTCCGGCTGCGTCGCATTAAATAACATTCGTTTCATTCTATGCCTTTTGCGCTTTGCTTACAGGCAGACTACATGCATACTTGCATGAATAACTTAAATGCAGTAATTGCAAATAAGAAATTATAGACTAGTTCATGTGGTTATCATGATTGCTTTGTTTGTTCCATTTTTGTTAGATTAGCAATCATGCACATTTTTTTAGCTATGCTCTCCTTGTCTGATAAGAAAAAGCATGCATTAAATTTTAACCAGGTCTCATCAACGACTTTTCTTTGATAGAATCAGGGTGCCGGGAGACAATAGGTCAATAATCTACTCGTATATTTAGCGCTTATATTTTACAACTATCACTACTTATATCATTTGGTGAGTGACATTAACCAATAGTTTGGAGCAGATACTTTTTGAATTTACGTTTTAATTTATTTGTCAATAATAACATCCACTTTCTTTGCGTGAATGATTGGAATTCTGCAAAAGAAATACTCACTTTGGCGCTATATGCCAAATAAATACGCTACACATAACATATTATTAAAGACTATTTTTTCAATACTTATTGCATGACAATAAGTTTATATTATAAGAATTGTTTTGGCATTAAATGAAATTTAATGTTCTTTTTAATGTA
>JAJFJI010000166.1 GCA_021774205.1 Nitrosomonas sp. | reverse complement strand
CGCAGCGTTAAGCTACCCACAACCGTATCACTGGCAATAATATTTAGATTGGTAAAATCGGCGATTACTTGCAATACCGCCCGGACATCCACATTTTGAAAATTTAGCGACAACTTTTCACCAGTATAACCGCCATTGATCAATCTCCTATGCGACAACTCTTCGTCATTTTCTTTTAATGCTCTGACTTCCAAAACAAAATGAGTATCTTTTTGCTGAGCTGAGTGTTCCCAATGTCCTTGGGATTTAACAACCATGCGCACATTTTCTCCATCGGAGTAGGTTTCAATGGTTTGTACTGGTGTGGAAAAATCTGTGACATCAAAACGTCTTTCAAGATTACTTGGTAAATGAGTATCAATGAATTCAACAATAAGGTCTTCGCCTTCTTGACGAACATCAATACCAGTGCCTTCCTGAAACAAATCTACTTCGATACGGCCTTCGCCGTTTACACCCCGGCGAAAATCCAAATCCAGCAAACTGTTGCTTTGGCTATCATGTGTATTTTCTGAAAAATAAGCCATTGAATCAACCGTATTATTTTCCGCAACTGTTTGCAATTGTATATAGAAATCATTACCTTCAACATACGTATCGTGGCTCATCAATTTGGATAAATTCAATACCAAACGGGTGCGGCTCCCCACATCCACAACATTGATACTGTCTAAATCACCCTCATCAATTTCCAGGGAATTTTTATCAAGTCCGTTAGAAATATCCATAAAATCAAAATAAATTCTTGCAGGATTATTCAGGGAAACGCCTGTGGGCACAATATCAAATGGTCTATCCAATGTTACTTTGACCAACATAAGGCCACCCTGCACTGTCGAAATATCAATTGCATGGATATTATTTAACGACGATTCCTCAGTAGGTGCTTGCGCAGCAACGGCAGGTAGAAACATTGTTGCAGAGAAGATAATCCCCAGCCATAATATGGTATTGATTGTATTTGGTCGCTTCATCGGTTCTACTCCTGATCTTCCAGCATGAATGTACTTACACGTTCAGTCCATTCATTAACGCCATCCTGAACAATTTCCTTTAATTTAATTTCAGATTCAGAAATATCGGCAATTCGTCCAAAATCCTGGCCCATGTAATTACCAACACTGACCCGATGGAGCGTATCTTCCGGTGACTCAATCAACGCAAAAATTATTTCATGTTGTTGCAAAGAACCAACCATTTTTAGACTTTCCAACGGATAACGTTCCAATACCTCTTTACGCCGCTTTAAATCGGGCTGAAGCCCGTTATTAGCATGCTGGGCTTCTTCATTTTTTCGAGAAATAAATGGGCTTGGAATATCAAATGCTTCGTAAACAAAATGCTTGAATGGCTCCATCTCAGGAACCGGATCAACCTGGCCGCGCAATCCTTTCCCGGATTCTTTGACAAATTCATCCAGATCATTAAAGCTACCCCCAGCACATGCAGAGAGCGCCAAGAAAACCATTATTATTAGGCAATGGTATTTTATTCTCATTACTCGTCTCCACTTTGATTCGCAATTTCTTCTTCATCAAGAAAGCGGAATGTTTTAGCGACAACATCGAGAATCAAATTATCTTCTTTATCCGGCTTGATATTGATATCGTTCAGTGTCACGATGCGAGGCAAATGAGAGACATCACTGGCGAATGCGCCGATATCATGATAACTGCCAGTCACACGAATAATGACCGGCAATTCCGCGTAGAATTCGTTAATCGTTTCATTCGTGGCTGGTTTAAATAATTCAAACTGCAAACCACGTCCTAAGCCAGCCTGATTAATATCAACTAGTAACGCCTCCATCTCAGATTTATCCGGCAGTTGCTTCAATAACGCACTAAGTGATTGCTCGATTTCCTTTTGTTGCTGTCTTAATGCATCCAGATTAACCGCACTACTCTTTTTTAATAGATAACTCTGCTTTAACGTCTCTTCTTCCACCTGGGCTTGATCAAGCGTCTCCCATTGTGCTTGCCAGTCTAGAAAATAGCCGGCAATAATTATTGAAATCAGCAATACCACCAAAGCGCCAGCTTTTATTGCTGCCGGCCAGCTACCAGGGTCCTCAGTATTAAGTTGACGCAATTCCTCTAGTAGATTCATGGCAAATTAACCTTCTATTCCTTCAGCTTTATTTGCAAGCAACACCGTGTCATCATTGTCGGGCGAGTGTGTTAATTTGATGTCAAGATTAAACTCATTAAGACGTGTATCATTTAAAGTAACTGCCTTAATTTCAATTAGTAGCGGGGTCTCTAGCCAGGGTGAGGACTCTAGATTACGCATTAGCGTTGAAACCCATGCATTCGATTGCGCGTAACCAACCAAATTTACTTTATATCCTTCTTGCTTCACACTCTGAAGATAAACGCCATCAGGCAACAAACGCACCAATTGATCTAGGAGGTGCACCACTTCAGTACGACTCGTTTGCAGTGTTTCAACAACGTTCTTGCGTACCAATAATTCCTTTGTTTTCGATTTAATTTGTCTGATTTCTTCAATTTGCTTATCGAGAATCGCAATTTGATTATTCAAAAACTGATTACGTGCATTTTGATAATCTACCTTGTCTGTAATTACGATATGTCCGGCCCAGACAAACAATGCACCTAATGCAAACGTTATCCCAGCCAGCACAGCAAATTGCTGTTGTCGCGCTTTACGCTTTTCTTCGCGGTGAGGGAGTAAATTTATTCGAATCATGCTGGATCCAAGCCGCGCATGGCCAAGCCGCAAGCAATTAATAGTGAAGGTGCATCCATATTTAACTGTCTAGGTATAATACGGCTAGATAGTTCCATACTTGAGAAAGGATTTACAGTCAGTGTGCTGATTTGTGTACGCGCCGCCACGATTTCGTTTAATCCTGGAATAACTGCACATCCACCAGCAATAAAAATGTTATTAATTTCAGTAAACTGTGTCGAGGTAAAGAAAAACTGGACAGCACGCATCACCTCTATTGATAATGTTTCACAGAATGGCTGCAAAACATCAGTGTCATAATTTTCCGGCAGATCTCCACTACGCTTAGCGGCTTCGGCTTTCTCTGGCGAGAGGTTAAATTGATTCTGAATTTCCTGTGTAAGCTGATCACCACCAAATGGCTGGTCGCGCATATAAACTGACTGACCATTATGAAATACATTAAGGCTCATTGTTGTTGCACCAATATCAATTAGTGCAAAGACCTTATCTATACTGTGATCAGGCAGATGCTTTTCAATTAATTCAAATGCAGCTTGTGATGCATAGGGTTCAACATCCATGACCACGGCTTTAAGTCCCGCTGATAAGGCTGCAGCCACACGATCTTCCACCTTATCTTTACGAGAAGCGGCAATGAGCACTTCTACTTCCTCTAAATTATCAGGCAAGGATTCAAGTTCCTGAAAATCCATATTCACTTCATCCATTGCAAAAGGAATATACTGACTGGCCTCATTTTCAACCTGGAAAGCCAAGTCTTCTTCCCGCTGACCAGCCGGCACAATAATTTTTTTAGTTATAACTTCTGCTGCGGGCAGTGCCAGCGCAACATTCTTAACCTTCGTATTCATGCGCTTCCAACCGCGCTCGATACTTTCACTGACCGCTTCCAAATTATCAATCCCACCATCTTTCATTGCGCCCGCTGGCAATGGTTCGATCGCATAGCGTTCAATCCGGTAAGTATTATTCACCTTATCTGCTATTGAAAGCTCAACCATTTTTACGGATGATGCGCTAATATCTACACCTAGTAATAACGGCGACTTCAACTGAAAGAAGTCTAAATTTAAATTAAAATTTTCCTTGAACATGGGTATATTTGAAGAAATATTCTCTGTGTACGTGTATTTTTAAATACAACTATGTAATATGTTTTATTTTCTTATCGGCACATATGCTAAAAACTAAAATTATTTTACTAGTTCTGATTTTGACAGATTTCAAATTATGCTAAGCTAGTACAAACATTATTTACACCTTCTACAATTTTTATGTACCTACGCTTCAAGGATGAAGCCAGTTATCTCATTCGCCACACTCCATAAAGTTCAATGTCCATGTTAATTCGTTGGCTGACCTATTCCTTTATTTCCTGCTTTGCGATTGGATTGATTGGAATTCTTTTAATCATTTTTGCAGCATTGGTCACTTTTTCTTCACTGCCGTCGCTTGAAACGCTGACCGACTATCGACCTAAAATACCCTTACGGGTATACAGTGACGAAGGTCTGCTGATCGGAGAATTTGGAACAGAGCGACGTAACCTGGTAAAAATTGGCAACGTACCAACACATCTAAAACAAGCAATTTTAGCTGCGGAAGACGATCGTTTTTATGAGCATAGTGGGGTTGACACCATTGGGGTTTTACGCGCCGCCTATTCCAATTTTACCGCGGGAGGCGTACGGCAAGGCGCAAGCACAATTACCATGCAGGTTGCACGAAATTTTTTTCTAACCAGAGAAAAAACGTTGACCAGAAAATTTAGCGAAGCGATACTTGCTTTCAAAATCGAACACTACTTAAGTAAAGATCAGATTCTTGAGTTATATATCAACCAGATTTACCTAGGTCAACGCAGTTATGGCTTTGCCGCAGCTGCGAAAGCTTATTATGGCAAACCGTTAAACAATATCA
Source organism: Nitrosomonas sp. (assembly GCA_021774205.1). GTDB lineage: Bacteria > Pseudomonadota > Gammaproteobacteria > Burkholderiales > Nitrosomonadaceae > Nitrosomonas. Next base: position 3,873 of record JAJFJI010000166.1, on the reverse strand, counting down.
ATATTGCTGAAGCCGCCATGTTGGCTGGGTTGCCTAAAGCGCCGTCTCATTTCAACCCCGTGGTTAATCCAAAACGAGCAAAAACCCGTCAACTCTATGTTTTGCGGCGCATGCACAAGCTCAACCATTTATCGGATGAAGAATTAAAAAAGCTGGAAAATCAACCGGTACCGGTTAATCGTAAATCACGCACCTTTGCGATGCATGCGGAGTATGTCGCCGAAATGGCGCGTCAAGTCGTTTATGATCGATATCAGGCGAAAACCTATACTAGCGGCATTAAAGTATACACAACCATCAGAAAAGAAGATCAAGATGCCGCTTACCAAGCCCTTCGCAAGAATGTGATGAATTACGACAAGCGTCGCGGTTACCGTGGCCCGGAAGGATTTATAGATTTACTAAAAGATGGCGTAAACCAGGAAGAGACACTGGAAGAAGCATTAGAAAAAATGACGGATTCTGATGGTATTTATGCGGCGGTTGTGCTGACTGTCAACGATAACGCTGTCCAAGTTTACCGCAAAGGTGGAAAAATTATTCCCATCACTCAAGAAGGGCTCAAACTGGTACAAAAATTTCTCGTGAACCAGAATAAGACTGAAAAAGAATCCCTGCGCCCGGGCGCACTGGTTCGAATACAGAAAAACGAGAAAGACAATTGGGAAATTGTTCAACTCCCAGAAGTGGAAGCGGCATTGGTTTCAATCAATCCACAAGATGGCGCGGTTCGCGCGCTAATTGGTGGCTTTGATTTCCATCGCAATCAGTTTAATCATGTGACGCAAGCATGGCGGCAGCCCGGTTCCAGCTTCAAGCCATTTATTTATTCTGCCTCATTAGATAAAGGTTTTACGCCTGCTACCATCATTAACGATGCGCCGCTTTCCTTCGATGCATCACAAACTGGAAGTAAATTATGGGAGCCAAGAAATTTTGATGGCAAATATAGCGGTCCAATACGGATGCGCGTGGCGCTTGCAAAATCAAAAAATTTGGCTTCAATCCGTATTCTGCAAGCAATCGGGCTTCAATATGCACAAGACTACATCACCCGTTTTGGCTTTGAAGCCGAGCGACACCCAGCATATCTTCCAATGGCACTGGGTTCGGGCTCAGTCACACCAATGCAAATGGCGGCAGGCTTTACGGTATTTGCTAATGGTGGCTACCAAGTTACCCCTTACTTCATCAAACGGATAGAAGATAAATCAGGAAATATTTTAGATACAGCACGGCCAGCAGTAGCGGGAAAAGATGCACATCAGATCATTGATCCACGTAATGCTTTCCTTACCACCAACATGATGCAGGACGTAATCAATCGTGGCACCGCAACCCGGGCAAAACAACTGGGCCGTAGCGACATTGCCGGAAAGACTGGGACGACGAGCAATTTTATTGATGCTTGGTTTTGTGGCTTTCAGACACACCTAGTCGCCGTCGCATGGATTGGCTTTGATAATCCCAAGTCATTAGGTAATAACGAAACTGGAGGGCGCGCAGCACTACCAATGTGGATGGATTACATGGACAAGGCATTAAAGAATGTGCCTACAGATAATCAAACACCACCACAAGGCATTATCACTGCGAAGATTAACCCGGATACTGGATTAAGAGAAACAGCAGGAACAATAACTGAACATTTTTTTCAGGAGCAATTACCACCGCAGGCAGAAGTCAATTTTAATGATCTCAGTAATACCTCGGAAACCTTTAGAGATCAATTATTTTAAGTAGTCGGCCTTGAGAAAATCCTGACAAAAAATATTTCAAAAAAAACATTTAAGAAATGACTGTCTGCTAGCGCGTATCTTTATACTCGCTGAACTACCGTCTTTTATTCGAATACCTGTATTTTCTCACTGGGAATAAGAACCAGATTGCGCGGGTATTTTCATAACCATTTCGTATTTAGGTCGGCTAGGTAATTCACAGATAGTCACTTATTTTGGCCAGATGCGGGATACCAACATCCCTTAAGAAGACTTAATCACCACTCTTTAGCCAGGCCGCCGCATCCATTGCATAGTAGGTAAGAATGCCATCAGCGCCAGCGCGCTTAAAAGCCAGCAACGATTCCAATACACAAGCTTTCTCATTCAACCAGCCATTAATCGAAGACGCTTTAAACATCGCATACTCCCCACTGACTTGATAAACAAATGTCGGGGCACCATACTGTTTTTTGACTCTATGCACGATATCCAGATAAGGCATACCAGGCTTTACCATGATCATATCAGCACCTTCCTCGAGATCAAGGCCAACTTCCCATATTGCCTCATCAGAATTTGCCGGATCCATTTGGTAAGTATATTTGTTTCCTGCTCCTAAATTTGCTGAAGAACCAACTGCATCACGAAACGGGCCATAAAAACTAGATGCATATTTTGCTGAATAAGCAAGTATTCGTGTATGAATTAACTTATTCCGATCCAGTATCGAACGTACTGCAGCTATACGCCCATCCATCATATCGGATGGCGCAACAATATCAGCCCCAGCCTGTGCATGCACCAATGCTTGCTGCTCAAGAACCGCAACTGTTTCATCATTCAATACATAACCATTATCGTCAATCAAACCATCCTGTCCGTGACTGGTATACGGGTCAAGCGCAATATCGGTGATAATACCAAGCTCCGGAAAATTTTTCTTTAACTGTTTCACGGCCCGCGGGACAAGTCCATCCGGGTTTAATGCTTCTCCCGCGACCAGATCCTTAAGCGCCGAGTCTATTACTGGAAATATTGCAAGCGCAGGAATCCCAAGTTGCAAGCACTTTTCTGCTTGAATCATCAGAAGATCAATACTTTGCCGGACAACACCTGGCATAGAAACAACATCTTCTTTTCTGTTTTTTCCATCCAACACAAAAACTGGGTAGATTAAATCATCCGTATGCAAATGTGTTTCTTGTACCAGACGACGTGAAAATTTATTACGACGTAAACGCCGCATTCTTTTTTGAGGAAACTGACTAAGTGATAACATAGAAAGAATAAATTTAAAAAAATGATTAGTGAATATTATACGTTTTAGTTCCTTATTTGGTCTGTTAATAATATTTAAAGAATTCGGTACAATTGACGGGGAACCAATCCATCATACTGATACCAAACCTTTTACACATAGATCAATCATTGGGTAAATTTTATTAAATCGCTTATACCAGCATATTAAAGAAAGCCTATCCTGGGATTAAATTTTTACAGACAAGGGAACTTACATCACATTTTAGATGTCACTTATATGGACATTGCTGTTATGTCCCCCGCCTTTTCCTCCCTAAGGCGGGGCCTTATGTGATGTTAAGGCGGTTCCCCCCGGTTTTACTCCCCTTTAACCGGGGGTTTTTTACTTTTCTTGCTTGATTTCTTTATACTTTCAATGAGTTAAATCGGATCCAATCTGAACCAGTTAGCAAGAACGGCTTTCGCCTCTTCAACACCTCTTGCTGTCATACTGGAAAATAACTGAACACTAGACAGCGGATAAGATTTTTCCAAGTAGGCGCTTACTTCTCTCATGGTATTACTCGCTTGCTGTCGTTTCAGTTTATCTACCTTCGTCAATAAAATATGAACGGGCTTTCCTGTGACGGCAAACCAGTCCAGCATTTGTATATCCAGTGGTGTTAATGGGTGACGCGCATCCATTATCAATACCAAACCATACAGCACTTTCCGAGTCTGAAGATAGGTGCTCAGTAGATGCTCCCAATGTTTGCGAATCGTTATTGGCACTTTTGCGTACCCATAACCTGGAAGATCGACCAGAAAAAGCCCGTGCTCTAATTGGAAGAAATTAATAAGTTGTGTTCGCCCTGGCGTTTTACTTACAAATGCCAACCGTCCACGATTGGTC
>JAJFJI010000165.1 GCA_021774205.1 Nitrosomonas sp. | reverse complement strand
TTCACGCAAATCAGATAATCCGTCGATTACCCGCGATGTATCGGGCGAAGGTGTGCAGCAAGCACTATTAAAGTTAATTGAAGGGACAACGGCTTTGGTTCCACCACAAGGCGGGCGTAAGCACCCTAATCAGGAATTTGTACAAGTCGATACGACCAATATTTTGTTTGTTTGTGGCGGTGCTTTTGATGGTCTGGACAAGGTCATTAGAGCACGCTCCGAGAAAGGTGGGATTGGTTTTGGCGCTGACGTACAGAGCCAAGATTATCAGAAAGATATTAGCAAGGTGCTACAGGCAGTGGAGCCGGAAGACCTTGTTAAGTATGGTTTGATCCCAGAGTTCGTTGGGCGTTTGCCAGTCGTTGCAACACTGGAAGAATTGAATGAACCAGCTTTGATTGAGATTCTGACGGAGCCGAGAAACGCGCTTGTCAAGCAATACCGGAAAATGTTCAACATGGAAGGGGGGGTTGAGCTCGAATTCCGAGAGCAGGCGCTGAAAGCTATTGCGAAAAAGGCATTGTTGCGGAGGACTGGTGCGCGTGGGTTGCGTTCAATTCTTGAAGAGACGCTATTGGATATTATGTATGATCTACCATCGCTTGAGAATGTTTCAAAAGTGGTGATCGACCATGGTGCAGTTAAAAATGAAATTAAACCAATTCTGATATATTCAGATGAGCCAAAGGTTGCCAAGCGATCAACCTAATTCAGTTGTAACTATTAATTCGTTAGCTCCAGGCTCAAAATGATCATTTGCACGTGTGTAAATGATCATTTTTTAATGCCGAAATGGCAGTTTTAGGGATAATCTGAATAGTTACCATTTATATAAGATTTAATAGCGGATTAATCTGCGCCTAAGTTGTTGACGCTAGATAATTTTTGGTTTGTCATAGAGAATTCTTCAGTGATGAACTGCTGCGGCAGCTTCATCACGATTACTTCTTTTGAATGGTGTAGAAAAGTTTAGTCCATTGATCTGATTGGCATCATCAGAAATTATTCCATAACTTAACACTCGATAAAGTTTGCTATTAAGTTGATCGTGGCTAGGATTCAGTTGCCGCCAACGCTTTCAGCAAGCAACATCGCCAATATCGCAAATAAAAGTACGATGACCCATTTGAGGTGTTGAGCGATATTTAGTAGTAGTTTTTTTGTTTCTTCATCTATGTTGTCAAACTCCTTTCTTATTTATGCATTTGATTAAGTGCTGGCCAATTTTTCAGTTAAGGTTTTAATCTTTGATTGTAGGTGTTCTGGTAATTCAGGGTGAGGTTCTTTGCTAATCAAGCCCGTAAAAAGTGTACTAACGATGTCAGTCTCGATCGTTTGCGCTGTCATTTTGGGTTGTTTGTGGGTGCCATAAACTCAGCGTCCGATAATTCCAGGGGCAGCGCATGAAGAAACCAATACTGCTTTTTCTTTGGTATATTCGCTTTCCGGAATCGGGGCGCATTCATTTCCATGGCCAGTAGTCATAAACCACCAGTCGTTCCATGAAGCGTTTAAATATGGCGGTGACTGATCCAAAGTTGGAGGGTGAAGCCGAGAATATAGCCATCTGCCCGTTCGGTCTTGTCAATCATTTCCTGCATGTCGCCATGTTGTATGCACTTGCCCGGTATCTCACCTGGCTGCTGGGTGCACGCCTGGCAATTAAGGCAAAACTCAATTGGATGATCACGCAACGGATAACTTCGACGTATGAACCCGTTGCTTTATAGTTTGTACCATTGCCTCTACCGTTAGGTTGGTGACACCATCATCCTGGTATGAGCCATTAATCGCAAGTTTCTTGGCCATGAGTTTCCTTTATTTTCATAAAGAGGCAAGGAATTTGCATAGATTCAAAGCATTTCATACTTTCAGTAAGCCGCAAAAAATGAGAGAGCCGCCAGAATCTGTAGAAAATAACATGATTTCATCGGCTAACAGTTTTTATAAGGCCAATATTTTTTTGGATTCAAAGTATAAAAAATGCTTGCCAAGGCTGTTCGTAACCTGAATAATCAACCAGAATATTTGGAATATGAGATGATGCCGACAGACGTCGAAGTTCTTGATAAAACGATTTGTTTTCAAGGTTTTTTTTGCCTGGAGCGTTATCGCTTGCGCTATCGTTTATTTAACGGTGACTGGAGTCGCCCAGTGGTGCGTGAATTGTTTGAACGTGGGCATGCTGCCGCTGTCTTACCTTATGATCCGATCAGAAATGAAATTGTTTTGATTGAACAATTCCGGGTTGGTGCAATAGCAGCGCCAGGCGGTCCGTGGTTAATGGAAATCGTCGCTGGTATCATTGAAGAAAATGAGTTGGCGGCTGATGTGGTTAAACGAGAGTGTCTAGAAGAAGCGGATTGTGAGATTGCTGATCTTATACCATTGTATGATTATCTGGTGAGTCCGGGTGGTACGACGGAGCGCATTGCTTTATTTTGTGGCAGGATAGATGCGACGCATGCGGGTGGGATACACGGTGTTATGGAGGAGGGTGAAGACATCAAGGTGCATGTCATCACCTTGGAGGCAGCTTTATCGCTATTAAAAGCAGGCAAGATTAATTCGGCCAGTGCGATTATCGCATTGCAATGGCTGGCTTTGAACCGGGATCACGTGCGTAAACTATGGTTATCGGAAAAACAATCATCAGCATAATTGCTTGTTGTTTTAATTTTTGTCGGATGCTTACATGCGGCATCATTACACTGGTTATTTTTTTTGGGTCATCGCCACTCGTTGCGCAAGGGAGTAATCACGCGCTTTGGTTAACGATTGATGGCGCTATTGGTCCAGCCAGCCATGATTATTTGAAGCGTAGTTTTGACAAAGCCGTAGAGCAAAATGCGCAGGTTATTATCATTCAGATGGATACTCCGGGTGGCTTGGATGCATCCATGCGCGATATTATCCGCGATATTATCGCTTCGCCTGTTCCTGTTATTAGTTTTGTATCACCAAGCGGGGCGCGCGCTGCGAGTGCTGGAACGTATATTCTTTATGCGAGTCATATAGCGGCGATGGCGCCAGCGACCAATCTGGGTGCTGCAACGCCGGTCCAAATCACTGGATTTCCGGGTGGTGACGCCTTTGATAAAGATCCAGAAAGTGGTGATGACCAGAAGCAAGCGCCGCAAGACCCGATGACGAGCAAGATTATTAATGATGCGGTTGCTTATATTCGTGGGCTTGCGCAGATGCGCGGGCGTAATGCCGACTGGGCGGAACAGGCAGTGCGTGAAGCCGCCAGTCTGACAGCGGAAGAAGCGGTATCCGAAGGTGTCATTGACTTGATAGCAACCAGTATCCCAGATTTGTTGTCCAAAATTGATGGGCGAGCCGTTAATGTACTGGGGCAGGAGAAAACACTGTCAACTAAAAATATAACAGTGCAGCGTCTTGAGCAGGATTGGCGCACGCGTTTGTTGGCAGTAATTACCGATCCGAACGTGGCTTATATTTTGATGTTGCTTGGTATTTACGCGTTGATTTTTGAATTTTCCAATCCAGGTACTATTTTTTCTGGCGTTGTTGGCGCGGTTTGTTTGTTGCTGGCCTTGTTTGCGTTTCAGGTTCTGCCAATTAATTATGCGGGTCTTGCGCTGATTTTGCTTGGTATCGCTTTTATGCTGGGTGAGGTGTTTGTGCCTAGTTTTGGCGCGCTTGGAATTGGCGGTGTTATTGCCTTTGTGATTGGATCCGTAATGCTGCTTGATACAGGGGTGCCGGGGTATGGCGTTTCTATCCCACTGATTGCAACGTTTGCATTATTGTCAGCAGCATTTTTCATGCTGATATTAGGTATGGCGATAAAAGCCCGGCAACGACCGGTCGTTAGTGGCATGGAGCAGCTTATTGATGGCGCCGGCATAGTGCTGGAAGACTTTGACAGCCGAGGTTGGATTAGAATTCATGGCGAACGTTGGGCGGCTCAAACCGATGCGCCGCTCAAATATGGCCAGAAAATTCGTGTAACTGCAGTAAATGGCTTGGTTCTGATGGTAAAGCCATATTCAAATCATTCGGAACAAATAAAGGAGGGTTAAGATGGATCTGGTAACCGTAACATTTTTTATTTTAACGATCATCATTCTCTTCCTGTCAAGCGCCTTAAGGGTGCTGCGTGAATATGAACGTGGCGTGATATTTCAGTTAGGGCGTTTCTGGAAGGTTAAAGGCCCTGGCCTCATTATTGTGATACCAGTTATCCAAAAAATGGTGCGTGTTGATTTGCGTACTATTGTCATGGATGTGCCAAGCCAGGATGTTATCTCGCGCGACAATGTTTCAGTGAAAGTCAATGCCGTGCTTTATTTTCGCGTAATTGATCCTGAACGGGCCATTATTCAAGTTGAGGATTATGATGCCGCAACCAGCCAATTAGCGCAGACTACGTTGCGTTCAGTGCTTGGCCAGCACGAATTGGATGAAATGCTGGCCAGCCGTGAAAAACTCAATCGCGATATTCAGAAAATTCTTGATGAACAAACCGATGCATGGGGCATCAAAGTCGCTAATGTTGAAATTAAGCATGTTGACCTCAATGAAACGATGATTCGCGCCATTGCCAAGCAAGCGGAGGCGGAACGCGAACGACGCGCGAAAGTCATTCATGCCGAAGGCGAGCTGCAAGCATCACAGCACTTATTGGAAGCATCGCAAGTGTTGGCTAAACAGCCGCAAGCATTACAGTTGCGTTATCTGCAAACACTCACAGAAATTGCGGGCGAAAAGAATTCGACTATTGTATTTCCGCTGCCGATGGAGCTGATTACGCCGCTTCAGAAAATTCTTGAAAAGCAGGCAGACAAATAAATCTCATATTCTTTTCCTTTCCAAATAAGACTACTTGTGTTTTCAGATGACTGATTCTTCCCTTCCTGTTCTTTCGCAGCTCGAAACTCGTATTCTTGGTGTGCTGGCTGAGAAGCAGTTCACGGTACCGGATAGCTACCCATTAACACTGAATTCGTTGATTCAGGGTTGTAGCCAAAAAACCAGTCGTAATCCGATATTGGATGTGTCCCAGTCTGAGGTGCTGGAAGCTTTGGATAGTTTGCGGCTTCTATGCCTGGTGATCGAAACAAGTGGGGGGCGGGTTGCGCGTTATGAACATAATATTCAGGCGGTATTGCGTATTCCGGAGCAATCGATGGTGTTGCTTGCGACACTGATGTTGCGTGGACCGCAAACGGCCGGTGAGTTACGCACCAACAGTGAGAGATTGTATCGATTTGCCGATATATCGTC
>JAJFJI010000164.1 GCA_021774205.1 Nitrosomonas sp. | reverse complement strand
AATTGCATTGAAGTAACCGTTGTCGCAAGTTCCTGTTCAATTTTTTTAGCCATCATCATTTGCCGCCGCAATAACTTAACAACTTCCGCATTATCATCAGTCATGGCTAATTTCTCGACGGTCAAAACCATGTCACGCTGAGAGCTAGTTAGCTCACTAATATATCCAAAATTAACAACAAGATTGGTAACCGCATCATTAACGAGTTGCTCAGCCTGACCCAACTCATCCTTGATATTGGCCAAATATTCGGCAACTTCCTTATTGCGAGGCATTTTAGAATCCAATGAGAATCCTTCATAAAGCGCATTGCCATCCACCCCATCACGCTGCTGACAATCGCTAATTTCAACCCTATAGGCTGTCTTGCTTAGCTTTAACAACATCACGATCAATGCAATACTAATCATGATTGACATCGCTTGTAGAATGGATCCATCAACGGTCAAAAACCGGTAAAACTGAAAACCAGTAAAAACAAGCACGCCACCGGCTAAAGCCAGAAACATCCGCTTTTTTTTCTCATCAAGTGTTATCACTGGTCACTCCTTGTCCTTATTGGACTTAGTTCGTTCAATAATTCAACGACAAAGGACAGAAAATCTTTAATGATAGGTAACATAGACGACAAACCATTATTTCTTTCTTAGATTTTCTAAAGTTTCACACTTTTAGTTTTAAGATCTAACAACGGCGAAGCTTCAGATTTTTACTTAATCAAGCTAAAAAATCCAAAGGTAGCAAAAACTTCAAATCTGGCCCATGACTCTGGTTAAAAATTCGAATAACATAAGCACAACAACAAAAAATCAAACAGACTGTTATTAAGACTGTTTACGCAGATGCCAAAGTGCAAATGTCAAAATTCTCTATCAAGGTTATTGAAAACAACTCTGCACAATTATCTAGCAGTCTCGCCAATACGGTTGGCCCAACCTAATGCTTCAAGCTCCAAACTGGTTAATTCACTCAGACTCAGAAAGTTAAGTTCAGCAAGAATTGACTTGACAGAAACAATCTCACCCTTTTCATTCGCCTCAATTAACTTTAGCGCCTGACCCAAACGACCGCTTCGCAATAATAATGCCTGACTAATTTCTGATGGAATATTAAGTTTTTCAATAATTTCAGTCATCTCAATTCCTAGCAAAGCATCCAGCAGAGACAAAATTCCTGTCATGAAGGCGCGATCTTGGTGACTCTTATCATGAGGGCGATCCACGGTTGCAATAAGCTCCATCATTTTGCCGCGAGTTGCCGCCATTTGCAGCATGGCATCTGACATCCTTTCATTTTTATTATCAGCGGCATAAAGTAAAAGTTGAACCCATCGCTGCAATTGCTTCCGACCAAGAACCATGACAGCCTGCTTGATCGAGTTGATATTTTGGGAGAAACCTGAAGCTGTCGAATTAACCATTCGCATCAAGTTATAACTCAGCCCAGGTTGATGCTTTAACTCCCGCTCAATATCGGCAGCATCACTATCGCCCATAACGAGCGTTAATAAATTTAGCAAGGAAAGCTTGGCTGGATCAGCACGCTTTCCGGATAATATTTCTGGCTTTGCAAAATAATAGCCTTGAAACATTTCAAACCCTAGCTCCATGCATTGTTTTGCTTGTTCACCGCAATTTACTTTTTCTGCTAGAAGCAAGACTGGCCAACGCTTTAATTGATTAACAATACTAACAAGCGCTTCTTTTTCAAGTGCCAGTATGTCTATCTTAACCACATGAACAATCGGCAGTAATAGCTCAATTTCTTGATTAACCTCTACCACGTCATCAAGCGCCAACTGGTAGCCCATTTGTTTTAATTCGATGCAACGTTGTACGATTTCATCGGTTATTTTCACATTCTCCAATATTTCAAGCACCACATTTTTACTTGGTAGCATACAAATAACATCGCTCATTAATAATTCGGCATCGACATTGATAAAACCACGTTGTTGTCCAAGTACTTCCTGAATTCCTAACTCACCATATGCGTTAACAATGACATTTGCAGTTGCAGATAGATTATCTGTAACATCGGCACCGTCAACTTGATCCAACCGGAATAGCAATTCAAACGCAACTAAATTCTGATCTCGATCAAGAATCGGTTGTCTAGCAAGAAAAATGTCATCCATCCAGCAACTCCTGAGAAGTAAATTTGATAGATAAAGGAATCCATCACAGGTTTAATACGCTATATCCTATCGGCGAAAACTAGGCTTTCTTGAACACAAAAATGTCATTCGACAAACAAAAAAACCCGATCTTCACACGCAAAGTAAAACAGAAAAACGCGCATGCAATCTTTAAGATCAGAAAATAATTGAATTGGGTTTTACGAGAGTAGGTTAACCCAGATTTTCCATTAGGAGAATCTGGGCTTAATGAAAAATCCGGCGTTATTTCTATGCTTGGACAATTCGCTCGAAGAACTATCCGAGAATGATGGGCGTAGCTGAGAAGAGGCAAGCTGGCTAGAAAGGTTTTTTCTGAATACCCTTGCAACTGCGTGGAAATCCTTGCTGATATCGATTACATCAACCACAGATAGTAAATGTACCTGTCTGCAACAGAAGAAACTATTCTCGGGTTGATTGTTAGTACTCCTTTAAACTTGAAGAAGCACTAGGTTAAGGCAGCCTCTACCCGGTCTTTGCCAGCATGTTTTGCCCGATAAAGTGCTTCATCAACACGCTTAATTACCGTATTTTGATGTTCACCGAATCTTCGTATTGCCACACCGGCACTGAAGGTTACAGACAATGGCTGATCATCAGGTTGTAACAAGCATTGTTTTGCAAGCGTTTTCTGCAATCGACAAATAACAGACACCGCTGCTTCCATCGCAATGTCAGGCAATAAAATGATAAATTCCTCACCACCGAAGCGGGCAATTATATCACTTGGGCGCAACGTCTCCTTTGCAACAGCAACCAAATGCATTAACACGGTATCACCAAATTGGTGACCACAAGTATCGTTAACCTTTTTAAAATCATCCAGATCCAGTAACACAATACATAGAGATGATTCTTTCCGATCAGCGCGAGCCGCTTCTCGCACAAAAATTTCTTCCAGTCCGCGTCGATTAAACGCACCGGTCATTTGATCAGTATGGACCAATTCCCTGAGCTGTTCCATTTCATTCTTCAACAGCTCAATTTTTTGTTCTGCATGATGCACCTGTTCCTGCGCGGTATCCACTTCATCATTAAGCTGCAATCCGCGAGTTTCGGACAACACAAGATCAAGAATATTAATAATTTCATCAACATCATTGGTGTGTCGAATCTGTTGCGCATAATGCTCAACATGCCTGTAGTATTCGTCAGAACCAATTGATGATTTTCCACGATCTTTCATGGTTGGTTCTTTAACGGCATCTATAGATCTTATCAGTCGCAGTGATTTTCTTTCCTTTATTCCCTGCATAACGTACCCTCCGCCTATGCGCTACAAAAAGGCCAATTGTTCCGAGTAGGAAGTCATTCGTTGGATTGCGTAGGAGAACCCACCCCGGTGACATCTGCCATAACTACAAAATTAACAGAAACAGCGTCAAACAAATGATGGAATAAGAAGAAAAAAGCCGCTATTTAATAGCGAAAAAAAATTCTAATACTATAGAAAGAGACAGTTAAGCTACAAAACTCTTAAGCGGCAACCACTTGATTTTTACCGTTTTTCTTAGCGCAATACAATGCCTCATCTGCTCTCACAAGCAAACTTTTTTGCGGTTCCCCGAATTGATATTCCGCAACACCCGCACTAAAAGTAATTAGCAAGCGTTTATTTTCGTGAAGAAAAAGACGCTTGGTCAGGCCCCGCCGTACCCTTGAAACAGCTTTTACCGCCTGATCAGTATTTGTATCTGGCAACAAAATGACAAACTCTTCCCCACCAAAACGGGCAACAATATCATCTGGGCGTGTAGTTTCTTGAATTGCTTCGACCAAGTAAACAAGCGCATCATCCCCAACTTTATGTCCATGGGTGTCATTGAGCTGCTTAAAATTATCAATATCCAGTATCGCAAGGCTCAATGGTTTTTGTAGCCGTTCTGCGACTGACGACTCACGAGCAAATGCTTTATCCAGTCCGCGTCGATTCAGAATGCCAGTCAAATGATCTTCGAGCACCTTCTCTCCCATTTGCACCAGTTCAGACTCCAATTGCTGAATCTTATTTTGCGCTGCATCAACTTCAGCACGTGCCACGAGGAATTCATCGCGTGAACTCTGCATGCGAGTCTGCACCTTTTTAGTCTCAGACATTATATCTACGAGCAATTGATTCAATTCTGAAATATCTTCAATTTGATTCATCTTGACAGAGTAATGCTCGATCTTGTCATGATATTCGCCTGTTGAATCCGATAACGTTTCGATATTATCGACAAGACAAGTCACCATTCGCTTAAGCGTTGTTTTTGCTTCATCCAGACTGCACTTGATAATGCCTTGTTTTTGCATTATCTTGGTTAAATGATTTTCAGCCTGCTCAATAGTCTGCAAATCCAGCTGACTTGAAAGTGTTTCCCGGAGCAACACAATCTGGCCTTGCAACCATTTATCATCTGACAGCAATTCCCCGGTTCCATCCATCAACAGATAAAATAATCTAAGTAATCCCTGTTGCAACCGCGCGCCATTTTCACCATACGATTCAAGTTTGTCGCCAAATTGTTTGAAACGCACAATAAACTCGACAAGTTCCTGTTGATTATTGACAGCCCTTCCTTGCTTCGCCAACGATTTTGCTTCATCCGCCAAGGCTCTGTCGCCAAGTTGCATCGCCGAAATATGCTCCAGCATCTGTACCAGCAATTCCTGCAACTGATCCGGGACACCACTGACAGCACTTTCAATCAACGAAATCGCTTGTGTCGATGTAAAAATTTCGACATCAGAATCATTCCTTTTTTTCTCTGACAACGGGTTATCGAGCGCTTCAATTTCTATCGGTTGATTAGGTGCAGAAGCTGATTCCACCCAAGAATCAACCAATGCCAGTAGCTTGCCATGCAATTGTGTCGGGCTGTCTACAAATTTAGTCAAAACTCGGTTCAGGCTTTCCCGTTTCTTGGCGGTCGTCAACTTGCCATGATTAATTTCAAGTTGCTTTAAGAGTGTCGCAATCGTTTTTCCCCATGTAGTATTCGACTCTAATGAAGGATTAGTCCCTAATGAAGGATTAGCCTGTTTTTTTTGCGTATCACGTGATGCAGTTTCGATCAAGCCAATCACCGTTGCTTTATATTTAAGCCAGTTTTTATCATTCGTTGCCTGTTCCAATGTATTCGCAAAACTTAATAGCTCTGGCGTATTTCTTGGAAATTCCCTCGCTAGCTCAGAAAGCAATTTCATCGTACTGGGGTCCATACGACCGGACGGAATCCCCGCAATTTTTTCATACATCTTATGATAATTATCGGGGGTTGGCGGAAATTTATGAATCACCAATTGCCGCAACGTTTCACGAGCTACAACGGATGGATTAGTATCTTGACTCATATGGCTTACTCATGGATGAAAGTTCAACAATGTTTAAAAGAATAATGAGAACACAACGGAAAATCCCATTAAAAGCTTTAATAAGATCCAGGGATTTTGTTACCTACACTTTCATTGCAGGAATATTTTTAAATACTCGTCGCTTGGGAGATCATGACCATTGAATCACGATAATAAAACACAGCGTTTATACGCTAACGCAAGAAAAAGCGGGAATTAGCAGCTAAAATCAATCAACCAGTTTATTTTTAAAGGCGTAACGAATTAGTTCAGAGTTATTAGTCAATTTAAGTTTTTCTAACACACGGGCACGGTAAACACTAACCGTTTTGGGGCTAAGAAACATTTCGGCTGAAATATCGGAAAGAGTTTTACCAGCAGCGATGAGGCATAACGTCTGAAATTCACGATCAGATAGATTTGTGTAAAGAGGCTGATCGGTATCGGAACCAATCGCATTCGCAAGTTCCTGCGCCACAGCTGGACTCACATATTTATCACCAGCCGCAACCTGGCGTATTGCTGTCACTAGCTGCGCCGGGGCACTTTGTTTATTCAAATAACCCACCGCACCTGCTTTCAATGCACGCACCGCAAACTCATGCTCGGTGTGCATACTCAGCATGAGAACCGCTAGTTGCGGCTGATCCTTTTTAACCTGCTTAAGAATCTCGATTCCATTTCTATCCGGTAATGAAATATCGAGCAACATAACGTCAAAAGTAGTCTGACGCACAATTTTGACAGCCTGGAATCCTGTCTCAGCTTCCCCTGTCACTTTGATATCATCCGTCTCACTAAGTATCTGTCTAAGCCCCTGGCGAACAATAGCATGATCGTCAGTTATCATAACTCGTATCATCAATGTCTCCCGATACTTAATCCTACAAAATTATACTAAAAACCGCTGCTGGGTGGTGTTTATCATAACCCTTTATTGCATGTTGACAGATGCTGGTGGCTGCGAATTTTCTAAGGCATGTGCCTTGTCGTTTACGCCAGCTCCATGATTTTGCGTATTAGTGATAGGTATACAAATGGTAACTTTTGTTCCTTTGCCGGGTATCCCAGAAACATGGAAACTTCCTTTCAACTGTTGACACCTTTCGCGCATTCCCCTAATACCAAACGAATCTTGTTTTTCCATATCACATCGGGTGATGCCGTGCCCGTTATCCGTTACCTCCAACAATACCGTTCCATCCTTTTCAGCCAGCTTAACACGGATATTTGTCGCGCCAGCATGTTTTGAAATGTTTGTCAGCGTTTCCTGGAATATACGAAAAATAGAGACTGACAAATCTGAATCTAACGGTATTTCATCATTATGACAAGAAATCTGACAAACAATATTATTACGCTTGATAAATTCTTTCACCTGCCAACGAATCGCCGCAGCAATCCCACAATCCAGAATACCCGGTCGCAAATCCAGAGAAATCCTACGCGTACTATCAATTACTTGATCTACTAAAGACTCGATTGACTTTGCTTTTTTCTGGTAAAAAACTGGTAACCGAGGTGTTTCATCTAAACAAGGTTGTAATTCACATTTGATGGCAGTTAACGTACCACCAATATCGTCATGAATTTCCCGCGCAATATACGCGCGCTCATGCTCTTTAGCCTTTTGCAAATAGGAAGAAAGCTCAGCAAGTTGTTCCCGTGAACGCGCAATCTCACGTTCAGCCAATTTATTCCGGGAAATGTTAATCATAATACCATCCCACAAAGTGGCACCACTCACCATTCTCCGAGGCGATGCGCGCAGACTGATCCACTTTATGTCACTGTCACCTTCAGCTTGTATACAACCTTCCCAGTTCCAGGTTGACAGGTACTTAGCAGATGCAGTCATTAATTCATCATAGGTCCACTTGTCTTTAGGCAAAATCAAGCCTGGAAATAATGCAGGATTTTCCATCAATGTCTGTGGCGACAAACCAAGCAGCGCAACTGACCCATCACTCACGTAAGGAAAGCTTATTTCATTGTTCACTGACAATAAACATTGAAAAACAACGCCTGGAAGATTAGAAGTAATTGCCCGAAAACGCGCTTCACTTTTCTGCAAAGCCGCCCGTGTATCACCCACTCGCTGAAAATTCACAACTTCCCGAAGGCTACGTCGTATCGCGGGAACTAGCCTGGCCATATTTGCCTTCATCACGTAATCATGCGCACCCAATTCCATCAACGCACACGCGGCTTCCTCACCACCATGGTTGGATAAAACAAAAAATGGGACTGCCTGATCATGCGCCGCCAGTATTGACAACGCTTTTGTCGCAACAAAATCGGGGTGACTGTAATCAGACAAAATTAAATCCCAGTGCGTATCACCGACTACTTGCTGCAATTCATTAACGGTTGTAACTCGCAAATCATCAAAACTAAATCCACCCGCTTGAAGAAGATACCGTACCTGTTTGACATCATCAGCGGAATTTTCAATCATCAAGATATTCAGATTTTTTGTCACCACTTTCTTATCCCTCAAAAGTTAATACTGATGTTCTTGAAACCATCACAAGACCTAGAGTTAACTAACTGAATAAGTTTTACATTCTACAAGAGTATCGACTCAGAATGAAGTGTTTTCTAGTACAAAATTAGCATTTTAGTCCGCGAATCTGACTCACAACAAATTAAACTTTTCAAAAAGCTATCCGATATCTGCTCTCAACAGCGGCTCATTCTCTCTTGGATTGCGGGGCAGAGCCAATGTCTATGACTACAATGTCAAAATTACGCATACAATTAAAGGAGAACTCAAATGCCACAATTTATTAACACTAATGTTTCATCGCTGAATGCACAGCGCAATCTTAATACCTCCC
This sequence comes from Nitrosomonas sp., assembly GCA_021774205.1. Lineage (GTDB taxonomy): Bacteria > Pseudomonadota > Gammaproteobacteria > Burkholderiales > Nitrosomonadaceae > Nitrosomonas. Next base: position 7,755 of record JAJFJI010000164.1, on the reverse strand, counting down.
AGAACTCGCTAAATACGTCATTAGAACGCTTATCCTCCGGTTTACGGATCAACAGCGCCAAAGATGATTCAGCGGGTCTGGCAATTTCGGAAAGGATGTCTTCACAAATCCGTGGACTAAATCAAGCGGCACGTAATGCTAACGATGGTATCTCGCTAGCGCAAACAGCAGAAGGCGCGCTCAGCGAGATTGGCAACAACTTACAACGGATTCGTGAATTGGCGGTGCAATCAGCCAATGCAACCAATACCGCCAGCGATCGCGCATCAATACAAGCTGAAGCATCTCAGTTAACCGCGGAAATCACTCGTGTCGCCAGCCAAACGCAGTTTAACGGCTTAAATCTACTTGACGGCACGTTCACCAGCCAAAGTTTCCAGGTTGGCGCAAATGCCAATCAAACCATCGACATTTCATCCATTAACGATACAAGGTCTTCTGCTTTGGGCAGCAATACGTTGACTACAAACGGTACCGCCGTCTCACCCGCTGCAGCTAGTGTCGTTGTCGACACCGCTGCTAATACCACAGCAAACGGTAATGGCGTGACCGCAGAAACGGATCTTACCATTGCCACAACTGCTGGCACGACCAGTTCCATTACCTATGCTGCCGATGCAGGCGCAGACGCACTCGCCACTGCAATTAACAGTTCAGCCTCAGGTGTAGGTGTAACCGCCACGGCGACCAACAGCACAACATTAGACAGTCTCGATGCCGCTGGAACGGTTACATTCAACTTGAATGGCCAAGCGGTCTCGGCGGTGGTCGCAGACCAGAATGACTTAAGTAGCCTGGTTTCATCAATCAACGGTGTGCAAGGAACGACCGGGGTAACCGCATCATTTGCCAGCAGCAGCAACAAATCAGGTATTACGCTTAGCACCACCGATGGCCGCAACATTACGCTGGATACCTTTGCCTCCGACACTGCCGGTAATCAGACCGCGTCCTTCGGCGGAGCTGCAATAACTGAGGGTGGCACTGACTCGGCCATAGCAACCGGCGCAGTGCAACTTGCCAGTTCACAAGGACCAATCACCGTGGCTAATTCCAACGCCGATGTATTTGGTGCTACCAATAGTTCATTTGCATCGGTTGCGGCGCTTGACCTGACCAGCAGCACGGGTTCGCAAACTGCGATTGAAACACTTGACGCAGCGCTAAACCAAGTCAATAGCTCACGCGGTGATCTGGGTGCCCTTCAAAACCGCTTTAGCTCAACAATTGCTAGTTTGCAGACATCTTCAGAAAACATATCCGCATCTAGAAGCCGAATTCAGGATACTGATTTTGCAGCAGAAACCGCCAACCTAACCCGTGGGCAGATTCTGCAACAGGCAGGTGTAGCGATTTTGGCGCAGGCAAATTCTTTGCCAAATAATGTGCTTTCATTACTAAGATAAGCTGAAAGCACAAAGCAATGATGCACCGCGAGGCGGACAACTAGTCCGCTTCGCGTTGACATCACCTTATTAGGGAGCTATGACATGCCCATCAATCAATTAACCCCTACAAACAGTTCGCTGAGACCTTTACCGCTGGCAACTAGTTCGCAAGCACCGCAAGCAACTAATTCAGGCCCACGTATTGCGTCAAATCCACAGCCAGAAACGCTGCCGGCAGCTGCAACAGAAAAACAGGTACAACAAGCGGTTGAACAAATTCAGCAAACTACGGAAAAACTGGCACAGAATTTGCAATTCTCAATTGACGAGGATACTGGCATCACCGTGATAAAGGTGTTGGATTCACAAACTCAGGAAGTTATTCGCCAAATTCCAACAGAAGAAGCAGTATCTATCGCACGTACGCTGGACCAAGTTAAAGGCTTGCTGTTTAGCGATAAAGCTTAATTCTGAAACGACACAAGGACAAAAAAATGCTTGCTTCACCAGGACTCGGCTCCGGATTAGATGTTAACAATATTGTCGGCCAGTTAATGGAGATCGAACGTCGGCCACTAACAATACTGGATGGCAAAGAAGCAAGGCATCAGGCACAACTCTCTGCTTTTGGTAGCCTTAAAGGTGCACTATCCTCGTTTCAAACCAATATTTCCGCTCTCTCTGATCCGGCAAATTTTACTGCCGTAACGGCAAATTTTTCCGATGATGCTGTTGCAACCGCTAGCGCATCATCATCAGCAATTGCGGGCAATTTTTCAGTTGAAGTGCAAGCACTCGCACAAGCACAAAAGCTTAAATCTGAAAATTTTGCGTCACCCAATGCCACAATCGGTAGTGGTGCATTGACCATCCAATTTGGTAGCTATGACGGTGGCATCTTTACCCTCAACCCGGAGAAAGCCGCCCAATCGATTACCATTTCGCCTGATCAAGCATCACTGGCAGGCATTCGTGATGCGATTAATGACGCCGACGCTGGCGTATCAGCCAGTATTATTAACGACGGCAACGGCGACCGATTAGTGATTGCTTCGCAAGACACGGGTTTAAGTAACGCATTAAAAATTACCGTGACGGACGATGACTTAAATAACACCGACAACACCGGGCTGTCACAGCTTGCTTTTGACGCATCCACGGGTGGCGTCTCTAACCTTACTGAAACCGTGGCAGCAGAAAATGCTGAACTTATAGTCGATGGGATCTCCATCAGTAAGGCATCTAACACAATCAGCGATGCCATCGAAGGCGTTACTCTAGACTTGCTGAAAGCAGACATTGGCAATAATAAAACGTTATCAATTTCGCGTGATACTGCCAGCGTCCAAGAAGCAATACAATCATTTGTTACCGCCTTTAACGATCTCGGCACAACAATCACAAATTTATCAAGATTTGATGCCGCCAATAATCAAGCTTCCATATTGACGGGAGATGCCACCCTGCGATCAATACAAAACCAATTACGCGGTGCATTCAATACTGCCCTGTCAACATCCGGTGGTGGATTAACCACATTATCGGAAATTGGCATTACCTTTCAGGCAGATGGAACACTTGGTCTGGATACGGACAAATTAGATTCGATTTTGAATGACTCTACCAAAGATATCTCGACGCTGTTTGCTGCAGTCGGCAAACCAAGCGACAGCCTGGTTTCATTTATCAACGCTGCGCCAGAAACACAAAATGGTTCTTATGTATTAAATATCACCCAGCTTGCTACCCAGGGCAATGCAATTGGTAGTAATGCTGCAGCACTTACCATAAACACAGGCGCCAATGACGTACTAGACCTGGATATTGACGGCGTCAGCACCAGCATAACACTCGCTGCAGGCAGCTATACGGCTGATTCCTTGGCTGCGGAAATACAATCAAAAATAAACGGCGCAACAGCGATCTCTTCCGCCAACATCAATATTTCTGTTACCCAATCGGCAGGCGTACTCAACATCACCTCTGATCAATTTGGTTCTGCATCCACTGTGTCTATCACAGGCGGCAGTGGAATAACGGATCTATTTGGTGCACCCGTTGAAACAAATGGTGTTGACGTGGCTGGCACCATTGGTGGCCTCATCGCAACTGGCTCAGGCCAAACACTCACTGGCACAGGCGATAGCAGTGGACTCGCACTGCAAATTTCCGGTGGCGCGACAGGTCCACGCGGCACGGTCGATTTTGCGAGCGGCTTTGCTGTTAAACTCAACCAACTGGTTGAAAATATGCTGGAAAACGACAGCCTGATTGACAGCCGAATCGATGGCATTAATTCTTCCATCAAAGATATTGATACGCAACGTGATTCACTAAATCGCCGCCTAGATGATGTTGAACGACGTTTCCGTGCGCAGTTTGCCGCACTTGATACATTGGTCTCCAACATGACCCAAACCAGCAATTTTTTACAGCAGCAGTTGGCAAATCTACCAACAATAGGTGATTCATAATTTGAATAAGTAATTTCCCATGAAGCTCATCGAGATAATTAAGGAAACCCTTTCATGTTCATCGTAAGTAGAAAGAAATTTTAGGAAAATAAGGAGAAAAAATGTTTGCTGCACTCAACAATCCAATAATTGCCTATCAACGTACCGGCGTCGAATCCGGCGTTGACTCAGCCGATCCCCACAAGCTCATTCTGATGTTGTTTGAAGGCGCACAACAAGCATTGGCAAAAGCCAAACTGCATATTCAACATAATGAGATTGCAGCCAAAGGTGAAATGATTTCAAAAGCCATTATGATAATCGATCACGGCCTAAAGGCCAGTCTGGATATTAATGCAGGCGGAGACATGGCAAACCAACTTTTTAGTCTTTATGAATATATGACCAATCGATTGTTGACCGCAAATCTTCAAAATGATGTTCAAATTATCAATGAAGTTAATGGACTGTTATCCGAATTACATGGCGCATGGATAACAATTGGCCAAAAAAAATTAGCTGACCCAATCGGCCAACCTGTCACCAACTAAAACAACTCACTCTTATCAAATACAATGGCTATGGATCATAAACAAATCATCACCACTTATGAAACAATATTGATCATCACCAACAAAATGCTGGCCGCAGCAGAAGACAGCGAATGGGAGAAGCTGATTACGTTAGAAAAAGAATGCCGAAAACTAACCAATAAACTGGTTATTAATAATTCTGACCATGAACTCAGTGATGAATTACTACAGAAAAAAATCAAGATCATTCATCAGGTTTTAGCCAACGATGCAAAAATTAGATTAATAACTGAGCCATGGATGAAAAATTTGCAAAACATGATAAATACAGTCGGGCACAAACGTAATTTACAACAGGCCTATCAAACCAATGAGAACTTTTAATCTTTATATATTATTAGTATTAGCTAGCAAGGGAATTTTTTGATCATTTGAAATAAGCCGTTGTCCTATTTTACGAGAATACTTTGGGAAGATAAAAAAATCTTTCCAAAGTATAAAACCAGAAGTAATGGCTCTGAATATTGCTATATCCACAATATCGAGGCTAAATAGCGATTAGTTAAATCGTTATTACTTCCAGAATCATTACAAGCAACTTAGAGATAAATTGTTGTGATTCCAACCAATATCAAAACTGATTCAATCTCACAACCATCCCGGGTAGGGCCTGTTACGCCCGTAACACCTGTCACCGCCTTCGCTGATCTACCACAATCAGCACCTGATTTTACACAAGGACAGAAATATCAAGCGCTTGCAGAAGCACGACTACACAACGGTAACACGCGCGTTTTAATTTCAGGGCAATTGCTGCAAATGCAGCTACCTGACGATATACAGCCAGGAAATAAGATTGAACTGATATTTATTGCGCGAGAACCACAATTAAAATTTCTGTTACAAAATGCAACGTCTCCAGGTACTGAGAAAAACCCGCCAGTGATTAGCACCATCGGACGTTTGCTTGGCTCATTGATTCAAGACACCTTACAGCCCACGCCACAAAAAATATTGCCTAATACGGCACCTATCCTAGCCAATCTGCCAATAAATAGTGCCGAATTACCCGGTTTATTACAAAAAGCATTAACACAGAGTGGGTTATTCTATGAATCTCATTTAGCGCAATGGGTGGCAGGAAGAAACACACTGACGCAATTAAAACAAGAACCGCAGAACAAATTTACGATTGCAACAATGAATACCTCGATTTCATCGAATGCTGACACTACGGTACACACACAAAGCTTGCCGTTAGTGCAGCAGCAGCTCTCCACAATAGAAACAGGCCATTTGATCTGGCGCGGAGAAATCTGGCCGGAACAACTCATGGAATGGGATATTTTCGAACACGCATCCGATGATAACGAACAAGAAACTGACGAGCCATCATCCCAGTGGCAAACGCAACTCCACTTGACGTTACCAAGGCTAGGAGAAGTAACAGCAAAAATTATGTTTAATTCTCGTGGAATGCATATCAAGCTACATACAGCAGTAATGGAAACAGCCAGGTTATTAAAAGAAAATCAGCCACCATTAGCAACAGCTATTTCCTCAGCTGGCCTGCGCATTCAAGCAGTGGAGATACATTCTAGTGACAACGAATGAAAAATCCCAAGTAGCCGTTGCACTTGCCTATCGTAGTGGTCAAGCAGCGCCTCAAGTGGTTGCCAAGGGACGCGGAATAATTGCAGAAGAGATAATAAAAAGGGCCAAAGAATCTGGTGTGTATGTTCATGAGTCGGCAGAATTAGTGGCGCTATTAGCACAAATAAATCTCGATGAACGTATTCCGCCACAACTTTATGTAGCAGTTGCTGAATTATTGGCTTGGCTTTACCGGCTAGAGCATCATGAAAATATACCTGTTAACCAAAACAACACAGCAAATCCATTAAAAAACTGATGAGCAGAAAATAATATGTTCAAATCTGATCAAATATCTGACGAATCTAAACCAACGGATCCCATTGAATTAGCCCGTCAGGAAAAAGATAAAAATTTTCGCATCCATACCAAAGCGGATATCCAAGCAATTCTTCGAGATATCATGCAAAGAAATACGCTGGTTACCGTTTACTTTGACCAAGGCAATAAATTTATCTTGACGTCAATTCTGGCAATTGATTCAAAGAATGATGAAATGATCGTTGATTATGGTATTGATGAAAAATTGAACCAAAAAGTACTCAACGCAAAAAGAATAACCTTTGTTACTTCACAAAATCGAATAAAAGTGGAATTTACCTGTGACAACATTCAAAAAATACTTTTTGAAGGCAATCACGCATTTATAGTCAACTTACCAGATTCTCTGGTACGCATGCAGAGAAGAAATTTTTTTCGAGTTATCACGCCTGCCGTCCATCCATTGAAATGTGCGATTCCGCTTCCTATAGATTATGAATCTGATACTGCTGAAGTGACTTTGCTTGATATCAGTTGCGGCGGTATCGCGGTAATTGACCACCATCCAAGTGTTAGTTTCGATCCTGGCACTATTTTTGAAAATTGCCAAATTTTACTACCTAATGTGGGCACCATCATCGCAAACATCCGGGTAAAAAATACTTATGAAATCACATTGCGAAATGGTCTAGCCTGCAAACGCGCCGGTTGCGAATTTATTAGGCTTCCTGCACCAATGTTTGCGATGATTCAACGATACATCGTCAAGCTGGAACAAATGCAAAAAGGAAACTAAAAAATTGGCAGCGGGGTTTTTTACTCAGACCTGCATTCTCATAATTTCCTGATATGCCGTCACCAATTTATTACGGACTTGTATCATGGATTGAAAGGATATATCCGCTTTTTGAAGCGATATCATAACTTCATGCAAATTTTTATCTGTTTCACCACTTGCAAATGCTATGGTTAACTCACCTGCAGACTGCTGGGTGTTGTTCACCTGATCCACTGCTGCCTTAAGTTTCTCTCCAAAGTCAACATTAGAAATTTCCTCAGGTTGTGCTGATTTTCTAGCGCCTGTAGCCGTTGACGATGCTGCCTGAAGTTGCGCTAATATACTTTCAATTCCCGACTTATCCATGGCTCTCTCTTAAAAGAATGTCCAAAAAACTTCCTAATACAAATTAAACAATTGTTGTAACTCTCAAACTGCCTATTTTCATTAAATTAAACTTGCACCGCTTTAACATTCTGCTAACCGTTATTGCTGCAATTTATAACGCAAGGTGCGCTCCGAAATACCCAGCCTTTTTACCGCCAGTTTTCTGGAACCGTTAACAGCTGCAAGCGTTTTCATGATGTGATCCTTTTCCAGTGTTTTCATATCACATGAGGTATCGTCATTTTTTGATACTTCTTGATGAATATTACCTTCTGGTAAATTTAGATGGGCCTCTTCGATTA
>JAJFJI010000163.1 GCA_021774205.1 Nitrosomonas sp. | reverse complement strand
TACGTGGAAGACAACACACTAATTGTCAGTATGCCTGCATCAAATAACTTAACAGGAGAGCCATTCATTGAAGGCGATCAGATACTGGTACGTATATTTAGTGGGCAATGTGTATTTAGTTTCTCAGTTTTTGTGGAAAAGGTAATTAAATTACCATTCAAATATCTACACTTGTCTTTCCCTAAACATATATTGGGTCAGGTTGTTCGAAAATCACGACGAATTAAGTGCAATATTCCAGCGTCAGTCTCTGAAGAATCCATCCTGCTAACTATCATTAATCTAAGCGCTACAGGTGCGCAGATTAGCACGGCAACCCCCTTAGGAGAGCCAGGAACAGCAATCATTTTATCTTTTACCATTAAGATTCATGACAAAGAAATAGCCATGTCAGTAAAAAGCATGATCAAATCTGCTAGACAAGCCAATAAAGATAGTTCAGAAACACTCTATCTCGGCATTGAATTTACTGAATTGAAACCGGATCAGGTTTTTTCACTAAATAGTTTGATTTACCAGGAAATAGTTGAGCATCCTACTCATGAAGCTTAATACCTATTAGTTTCGTTCTGATCTGATAGATAGACAGTTAGTTAATGCAGACAAATTTGTCAGATGATTCTGACGATCCGATGGCACAAACAAGTGATCCAATTGCTTGTCCTTTGCTCGTGCTTTAGCATCCAACCAAGTTTGCCGAGACTTATTGTCATAGCAATACTTTCCTGACATGCGGTCGCTCCTGGTTATAAAACGTTATCCAGCGATCGACATCCTCTTAGATTTCGTTCAAGCTATAATAAATTGGCTCGGGTATAGGTGTTGATAAAAGCTTGCTAAGCGTGACTTCAGCAACAACACAAGTACAACAGGATAAGCAACTGTTAAGAAAAGCAGAGTGGCTCATGAGAAAATGGAATAATTCTATCTAATGTCGACTTGACTCTTTTAACATTTATCTCGCTTCAATTATTCTCTGGCTTAAATTGAAGTGCCGACCTAACCTAGATTCAATGTAAAGATTTGTTCAAAAATGCATAGCATTAACCACAACTGACTCAGTTAAGGTTGCCAATAAGAAAATAATTCCAACCCATTGATTATTATGTTTTAAAAAATTCCATTGGTTTGAGCGTAGAATCCCTATGGTACACCTTCAAATCTACAAACAAAAGGGACACCAAAAATGGCTTTGAATGAAAAAGACTCAGTACGAAACAATCTTGAAGACGACGTATACGCTTCTGTTGATCTCTCTGTCAGAATGCCAAAATATAGGTTCCCGGACTCGGAACACGATCCGCGCCATGCCTATTCGGTGGTGCATGACGAACTGATGCTGGACGGGAATTCTCGCCAGAACCTGGCGACATTCTGTCAGACCTGGGCAGAGCCTGAGGTCCACAAACTCATGGATGAGTGTATGGACAAAAATATGGTTGACAAGGATGAATATCCGCAAACAGGAGAAATCGAAGCCCGCTGTATACACATGTTGGCCGATCTCTGGAATTCACCGGCAGAGGCCAACACGATTGGCAGCTCGACGACCGGCTCGAGCGAAGCCGCGATGCTCGGCGGCATGGCGATGAAACGCCGCTGGGAGGCAAGACAAAAGGCCGCGGGCAAACCGATAGACAAGCCGAATATGATCAGCGGTCCTGTTCAGATTTGTTGGCACAAGTTCGCTCGTTATTGGGACATCGAGTTACGCGAGATACCGATGGAGCAGGGGCGGCTAGTGATGACGCCAGAGGAGGTCATCAAACGCTGTGACGAAAACACGATTGGCGTGGTGCCGACGTTGGGCGTTACCTTCACTTGCCAATACGAACCTGTTCAGGCAGTGGCTAATGCGCTGGATAAACTGGAAAAAGATCAGGGCCTGGATATTCCAATCCACGTCGATGGTGCCAGCGGTGGCTTTCTTGCGCCGTTCTGTGCGCCCGACCTGGTTTGGGATTTCCGCATCCCGCGTGTCAAGTCAATCAATTCTTCGGGCCACAAATTCGGTCTTTCACCACTAGGCGTCGGCTGGATCGTCTGGCGAGAGGCGAAAGATCTTCCAGAAGAACTCGTCTTCTGGGTCAATTATCTGGGCGGCAACATGCGCGATATCGCACTGAATTTTTCGCGACCTGGCGGGCAAGTTGTTTGCCAATATTACAATTTCCTTCGGCTTGGAAAGGAGGGCTATCGCAAGATCCATACGGCCTGTTACCAAACGGCAAACTACCTCGCCAGTGAAATCGAAAAACTGGGTCCTTTTGAAATCATCTATGGAGGCGGGATGGAAGCGGGCATCCCGGCGTTGTGCTGGAAGATAAAAGAAGGCGTGGACCCAGGGTTCAGTCTATACGACATTGCTGATCGTTTGCGGAGTCGCGGTTGGCAGGTGCCGGCCTACTCATTGCCGGCTAACCGCCAGGACTTGATCATCCAGCGGATCATGGTACGGCATGGTGTTAGCCGGGATTTGGCTTCGCTGCTGGTGGGCGACATGAAACGAGCGATCGACTACTTCCAGCAGCATCCTATTCACACCCCGATGACGTCCACAGAAGCTTCCGGTTTTCACCATTGACCGGATTAACTAAGATCGAAACAAACTGCAAGAGAAATCAAATGAATATACGATGGCGTTTTGGAATGGGCTTCATTTGAAATCATTTGTTGAAAATAATTTTGGCATTGTTTTTATTATTTTCTTTGCGTTGGGATTTATCATTCCAGGGCTAGACGGCTTGCACCCAGCCACTATTAATGTTTTCTTAGCGTTGGTGATTTTCTTTTCCTGCCCAAAAATTATCTGGTCTAATTTTGGGCGCGGGCATCTTAACGCACCTGCTGTATTTTATATTTTACGCTTCCTAGTCTTTCCGGTTTGTCTGTTTTGGGGGCTGAATATGGTCTTGCCGACAGAATATGCTATTGCCGCATTACTTTTAGCATTATCACCTGCCGGAGTCAGCGCGCTACCTTTGAGCGTTTTATTAGGCGGTAATTCAGTCTTGGCCCTCATTTTGGTAGTCAGTTCTTTCGCTTTATGCCCTTTTATTTTGCCGGTCATCTTGTCGTTCTTGGGTTTTTCAGGTGTTCATATTGACCCGGTAAATATGGGTCTGCTGTTGTTACTGATTATCTTTTTACCAACGTTTATCTATTTTTCCATCTTTAAAAAATATATCCCAAAAGCCGATCAATGGATGGATGAAAACGGCTCATTCTGGTCAGCCATTTTTATTGGTGCAATGGTGATGCTAATTGTGGCGCAACGGAAGGAGCATTTCTTTATCGACTTTTCCATCCTATGGATTTCCGTTTTATTATTAAGTTTTGTCTATGGCGCTTTTTATGTTTTTGGCTGGCTCTTTGCCTGGAAAATGGAGGAAGATAAAAAAATCAGCTATGCAGTTGCTTCTGGTGCGAATAGTAATTCTGTCGGGCTTGCCATTGGGTTCCTTTACTTTGCACCGGAGGTGGGTGTCATCATGGCTGTCGGAGAAATTCCGTGGATTTTACTTATTTATTTATTTGAAACATTCATCAGAAAGCGCAAAAAGCTTAAAAACCAGTCTTGACTAATAGCAAGCAATATTTGTTGACTTGCAACCGTTATATTGAAATGATCCGGTTCGCGCTATCGCTATTATTGCTGTGCGCCAATAATTAAGAAATGAGGAAATCTTTTGGTTGAGATTAATACACTGGGACGTCTAAACGCCCTTACCGATGGTGTTTACGCAATAGTCATCACGCTCCTTGTGCTGGATCTCCATGCTCCCGAGACACCCGGATTGGTCGACAGACAGCTTCTAGTCGATTTGCATGAGCAAACCCCTAATTTCGTGGCTTACTTGATCAGTTTTTTCGTAGCGGCGCTACTTTGGATAAAAAATCATTGGATTCTCAAACCTCTTGAGAAATGCGATTATAAAACTTTCTGGCTGAACTTTGCACATCTGCTGTTTGTGTCCCTTATTCCTTTTACAGCTTCATTGATTGGTCGTTACGAGCAAGATGCACTTGCGGTGATCCTATTCTCTGGGTCCCTGGGCTTGGCTAGTCTTTCATTAGCCTTTCTTCATCGATACGCCGTCACCAAAACCGAGTGGCATAGCAAAGACGCCACCAAGGAATGGACAAATCCAAAATGGTGGGTGATGTACCTTACCCTTTTTTTTGCGCTGGGTTCAATTCTAATCAGTTTTATCAACGTCAACGCAGCTATCGCACTCTGGTTATTATTTCCAGTCTGGTTATTATTTTTTCGACGCAGATATCCCTAAAGGAAAACACGGTTCATTTGGTAAGTTCTTGCTAACAATCGTATCATTACATACAAAGCAGGTTCATTAAATTTAGCTGAATACGTTTTGCCACTATTAAGACCTAGTTGAACAAGGTGGTCTTGATGTGCTGATTGACAAAAATCGAGCACCTTAAATTAAGAAAAGCAGATTACTTGTAATAATGTTAAGGGGCAGGGAAAAGGGCATTAAAAATTACACGAAGATAGACATTGCTTGCACTCTTACGACTTGTTCAGACTACGGGGGGAGCCTGCGCAATAACCATGGTCTGCCATCCGGACCTTTTGTTGTGAAAGTATCCAGTCAGCGATGTCCTGCAAAACAAGATTTGCATGGAGATCACGTGTCAGCATGTGATGTCCCTTGTCATAAATGACCGTTTCGGTTTTGTATGCTGGTTGGCTGGCTAATGTTGTGAGTAATTGACAGGTCGGTTGTCTGGGAATAATTTCGTCATGCTTGCCGTACAATAGTAAGGCATTGGTCTGAAGTTTTTTCGAAGAACTGACAGCTCTATCCATTAAATTTGTAACACCATACAAAACGTCCACGCGGGTTGCTTTAATAACCAGTGGATCACGTGCCCAGGTGCGCAACATTTCGATATTGTCAGATGGTTTAATCTCCAGGCCTTCACCGGTCAGACGTTTACCCGGCAGTATCCGTACGGCTGACCACAACAATAACCGCTGGTACCAAGGCATGCTATCCCTCGACCAAATAGCAGGTGCCA
>JAJFJI010000162.1 GCA_021774205.1 Nitrosomonas sp. | reverse complement strand
GCTGTTGACTCTTTATTGTAATGACTAAAGGATGCATAAACATGATTACAAAAACGATTGATTACCAGGATGGAGACACGCAGTTAGAAGGTTATCTTGCTTATAACGAAACAGGTGCGCCGCTACCAGCCGTATTGGTGGCGCATGATTGGAGTGGGCGGCGGGAATTTGCCTGCAAAGCGGCTGAAAGAGTCGCCGCAATGGGTTACGCAGGTTTTGCGTTAGATATGTATGGTAAAGGGATTATTGGCCGGGATGGAGACACTGAAGGTAATGCGGCGCTGATGAATCCATATGCTAGTGATAGGGTGCTGTTGAGACAGAGAATTAATGCGGCACTCAATGCAGTACGCGAACTCCCGCAAGTGGATGCAGCAAGAATAGCCGCAATGGGGTATTGTTTTGGTGGCATGTGTGTTCTGGAGCTGGCTAGATCTGGTGCTGATGTGACGGGTGTGATCAGTATTCATGGCATTTTTGCGCCTGGTAATGCGGCCAATGAGGAAATCACCGCTAAAGTACTCTGTCTACATGGCCATGATGACCCCATGGTGCCGCCAGAGCAAGTGCTGGCGTTTGAAAAGGAAATGACTGATGCAGGTGTAGACTGGCAAATACATATCTATGGCGACACCATGCATGCCTTTACCAATCCTGTGGCCAACAATCCTGATTTTGGAACTGTCTACAAGGAAAAGGCAGCAAAGCGGGCCTATCAGTCGGTAGCAAATTTTTTGGATGAGCTATTCTAGCATTGGATATAGTTACTAATTATATTTATTAAATACTATTAGTAACTAGCCGTTATTAATCTTAATTATAGCGTAGATGTATTAATACATTGAATACGAAGATATTATTTTTATAATAAAGTATGTCAAGCCATACGAACGTTCTTGACAGACTACGCTCACTCGATAGCTGCAGTCAGATCTGTTTCTGCCTATCGTGCTGGCGGCTTAATAGTCGCTGTTATGTCCTATAGGAGTTAAGTCAGGTGCGCTTCATTCACCATAACTTAGGCCATCGGAAACAAGGTGAAATTGTCGAAGTCACCCTGACTTGCGGCGCGAACGTGCGTTTGATGAATAGCGCGAATTTCTCCAGCTACAACAATGGCCGTCGCTATCAATACATTGGTGGCCTGGCGAAGCATTCTCCTTTGCGGCTAAAGATTCCAAATTCAGGGCATTGGCATGTCGCGATTGATATGCAAGGTCTAATAGGTAGCACCAAGGCTTCAATTCGGGTCCTGCCGGGTACTCTCCCTGAAATTGAAGAGGCTCCTTTGTCTTCTGCTCCCAGCTTGATTCAGGAAGATTCTTCATCTGGATTGGTTGGCACCGAAAAGGAGCACGATATTTTCATTTTTCATGCGTCGGAAGACAAAGACGACGTGATTCGCCCACTTTTCAATGCATTAACCAGAGAAGGGTTAGGGGTTTGGTGCGATGAGTTTACTTTGTGTATCGAAGAGAGTCTCCACCAAAAAATCGACAAGGGCTTAGCGAAAAGTCGAATCGGTCTTGCCGTTCTTTCGCCGTCTTTTGTTGGTAAAGGGTGGGCCAATGATGAGCTCGATGAAATCGTCACGAGGATCGTTCAGGGTGAGCAAATTTTTCTGCCGATTTGGCATAATATTACCAAACAGAAAATTGTCGATTTCAGCCCTGCATTAGCTGATAAAGTCGCTCGTAGTACAGCGACGCATACTGTCGGAGAAATTGCCAAAGAAATAGCTGAATTATTCAGAGGAACGTAACAAGGTGCTCAATCGTTCACCACACTCACTGGGATGTATTACAAGCCTTCGCGCCCGTCAAAGGGAATAGAAAAAGAGCAGAGATTATTGAAGTAACTCTCACGAGTGGTGTAAATGTTCGCTTGATGGGTAGTTGGATTTTTTTGCTACAAATGAGGCCAAGACACCGTTAAAATTCTGAGGACATAACGTTTAATTGTGATGCTTGTGTGTTGTTTCCGTCTATCGTTATTGACGATTGATCTAGCGAATTAACGTGATTGGAAGACAGCGCACCATCAAATAACTGTAAATGGTTAGGGTGCTGATAGCGATATCAATTAAATTTCTGTTAAAATTGCAGGTTCTCTAAGTGCTACGCAAGGAATAGCTGTCATGACTTATGTTGTAACCGAAAATTGTATCAAATGTAAATATACTGATTGTGTTGATGTATGCCCGGTGGATTGCTTTCGTGAAGGTCCTAATTTTCTAGTGATTGATCCGGATGAGTGTATTGATTGCACATTATGTGTTGCAGAGTGTCCGGTTGAGGCAATTTATGCTGAGGATGATGTGCCGGATGATCAACAGGATTTTATTGCACTTAATGCTGAATTAGCTAAAGGATGGGAGCCGATTATTGAAAAGAAGGATGGATTGCCTGATGCTGATGAGTGGGCCGAAGTAACCGATAAGTTAGATCAATTGCAACGTTAACAAAATCGCGGTATTTTTTCTTGCCGCATGTCTGTATATCAACAATTTCTTCAAGTTTTTCTCCCAGATGTTTTTAAGCGCCTTGCCGTTGGGTTGTCTGCCAATACGACGGTTGTTACGCCAAATCGGCGTCTTGCATTAGCGCTTAAAAACCAATTCGATCACTTTCAAGCCACTCAGGAATTGTCTGTCTGGGATTCGGCTGATATCTTGCCTTTTTCTGCATTTGTTGAGCGTGTCTATGAAGACGCGCTCTATTCCGCGCCAAAAACTAGATTGCCTGTGCTTCTCACAGCAACACAGGTACGTGCGTTATGGGAATCAATAATTAGTGGTTCGGCTGAGGGAAAGTTTTTGCTTGCCATTCCGCAGACTGCAAAAATTGCTTATGAGGCATGGCAACTTGCGCATGCATGGCAGCTTTCCCAAGAACTTAAAGATTTTCCTCAAAATGAGGATAGTAAAGTGTTCCAGGAATGGGCGCAGTGTTTTGAACATATCACTCAGCGGGAGCAGCAAACAGATGATGCGCGTCTTTGTGATCTGATTAGAGAATCATATGAATATCTGCAGATAAAAAAACCTAAATGTCTTATTTGTTATGGATTTGATACCTTTACACCCCAGCAAATTTCTTTTTTAGAAAAACTTGTGGCAACCGGTTGTGAAGTAATGTCTGCACAGCCAACTTGGCAATGTCAGCCGCGCACTGTCAACATGATGCGTGTTGTCTGTGTTGACAATCAGGATGAGATTAATCGTGCGGCTGTATGGGCGCGGGCGCGAATTGAAGTTGATCAAACGGCGCGTATTGGTGTGGTTGTTCCATCACTAGCCAAGTATCGAAATGCAATACTGCGCATTTTCAGTTCAGTGATGGAGCCGAATGTCGGATCTGCATTACCCGGTGCGATACGTCGGACCGCTCCTTTCAATGTGTCACTCGGTGTTGCTTTGACATCTTATCCATTGATCAATGCCATTTTTCAGGCATTGGGGCTAGCTGGAACCACGATTGAATTTGAGCGTGCTAGCCTATTGTTACGTTCACCGTTCCTGGGCGGTGGTGAAACTGAAATGGATAGTCGTGCACTGCTTGATGCGCAAATAAGAAAACGAGCCGAGCCAATCATAACGCTTGAGCGGCTACTGGCATTAGTTAAGCGAGAAAAAGGTGATGCAAGTTGCTCACACTTGATACGACAATTATCTACACTTGCCGAATTTCGTCAGATAAACCTGCATGGTTTAAAGAAGCCTTCTGCATGGGCAAAGATTTTTTCCACTTTATTACAGGTAATTGGTTTTCCAGGTGAGCGAACACTTGATTCAACTGAGTTTCAAGCGCTGAAAAAATGGTATGAAGTAGTCGCCGATTTCGCGACGCTTGATATTGTTATTTCAGTTGTTGGATACGATGAAGCAATTTCACGGCTTCGCCGTGTGGCGGCAGAAACTTTGTTTCAACCTGAAACTCCCGATGTGCCAATACAAATTCTTGGCGTACTGGAAGCTGCCGGTATGGAATTTGATCATTTATGGGTGATGGAGCTGTCTGATGAGGAGTGGCCATTACATCCACGTCCAAATCCATTTTTACCGGTGGGTTTGCAACGTGCCGCCAAGTTGCCGATGGGTTCTTCAGATGAATCTTTGGCGTTCTCGCAGCGGCTGACCAATGGATGGTTGTCTTGTGCGAGCGAGGTTGTTTGTAGTCATCCAAGTTGGAGTGGTGATCATAAACTAAAACCCAGTTCGTTAATTAAACATATTTCTGAAACTTCGCTTGACTTGCCTGTTTATATTAGTCATCGGGATCTGATACAGCATGTAAGTAATCTTGAATGTTACACGGATTATGAAGTGCCGGCGCTCAGTGAGCGTGAAGCACGACAAGCGGGTCTAGGGGGTGGTACGGCGGTAATAAAGGATTATGCAGCGTGTCCATTTCGTGCCCTGGCGAGACATCGACTAAATGCGGAAAGCATAAGAGCGCCTCATAGGGGACTCAATGCTATGGAACGAGGGACCCTGGTGCACGAGGTGCTTGCACAGATATGGCGACATTTGAGAACTAAAGTGGCGCTTGATCATGCCAATGTTGATGAACTTGAGAGACTGCTTAAGCGTGCTACTGACAGTGCAATTGCGCATATTCGACGGGATCGGCCTGAAATTATTTCGGGACGTTTCGCAGAAATTGAACAGCGGCGTTTGATAAATCTTGCACGTGAGTGGCTCGAGGAAGAAAAGAAACGCGGTTATTTCGCTATTGTTGCGACTGAAGAGAAGCGAAGTATTAGTATTGGCGGGTTAACACTGACCACTCGTTTGGACCGGATTGATGAATTGCATGATGGTCAACGCATTATCATTGATTACAAAACACAGAAACCGAGTATCAACACGATGCTTGGTGAACGTCCAGACGAGCCACAACTACCGTTATATCTCATTTCTGCCGAACCAAATGCGATCGCAGTAGCGTTTGCCTATGTGAAAACAAGGAGTATGGGGTTTGTCGGAATTGCGCGTGATGAAGATTTATTGCTGGGTATGAAGGCGCTTTCTGAATCGTTTCAGCGTCAGCAGTATGAATCGTGGACAGTGTTGATTGATTCGTGGCGCAATAGTCTAGAGGCGCTTGCCAAGGGATTTTCCAGTGGAGATGCGAGGGTCGATCCCAAGCAATATCCCATCACATGCCGTTATTGTGACATTCAACCATTTTGCCGTATCCATGAAAGGATAGGTGTTAGTTTCGCTGCGCGGGATGATGAAAATGAGTGATTCGAAACAAATTCCAGATGCAATGGAACGTCGCTTGGCGCTTGATCCTGATCAATCATTTATTGTGCAGGCTCCCGCCGGGTCAGGCAAGACCGAGCTACTCATTCAACGTTATCTGCAATTACTTGCTCGCGTTGATGCACCCGAAGAAATTGTGGCAATCACTTTTACCCGTAAAGCAGCGGCGGAGATGCTTGAGCGCATTTTATCGGCGCTTGAAGCAGGTAAAGCGTCAATACCGGCATTTCACAATACGCATGAAAAATTAACCCATGAATTGGCGCAGGCCGTGTTGCGGCATGATGAACGCCTGGGTTGGTTCATTACTGATAACCCAGTGCGGTTACGTATACAAACCATTGATTCGTTATGCGCATCGCTTACGCGGCAGATGCCCATGCTGTCAAAATTTGGTTCTCAGCTCGAAACGACAGAAGATGCGTCTGAGCTTTATTTTGAAGCTGCGCGCGTAACCATCGAAATGGTTGAAAGTAATGATGCGGTTGCGCAGGATATCGAGCAGATACTGCAACATTTGGATAACGACATAGCGCGTATTGAAATATTGCTTGCTGAAATGTTGGCGCGTCGCGATCACTGGTTACGTCATGTCCATGGCAAGACGCGTGATGAGTTGGAAGCAGCGCTAGAAAATATACGACACGATGC
>JAJFJI010000161.1 GCA_021774205.1 Nitrosomonas sp. | reverse complement strand
TGTGTGCCAAAAAAAGTCATGTGGTTTGGTGCGCATGTTGCTGAAGCTATCCATTTATATGCGAAAGATTATGGTTTTGATGTGACTGTCAATAAGCTTGATTGGCAACTTCTGGTAAATAATCGTGAAGCTTATATTGAGCGTATTCACGGCGCCTATGAACGCGGTTTTGCGGATAACGGCGTGACGCTGATCAATGGTTCTGGTTGCTTTGCAAACAATAATACTATCGAAGTGAATGGTGAGCAGTATTGCGCGGATCATATTCTGATCGCAACCGGCGGTGCGCCAATTATTCCTGAAATTCCTGGTGCATCATACGGTATTGATTCTGATGGTTTCTTTGCGTTACGAGTACAACCAAACAGTGTGGCAGTGGTGGGAGCGGGTTATATTGCAGTAGAGCTGGCAGGCGTAATGCATGCGCTGGGGACTAAAGCCCATTTATTTGTTCGCAAGCATGCGCCGCTGCGCCATTTTGAGCCGATCTTGTATGAGACACTGATGGAAAGTATGACTAGTGATGGTGTGTCATTGCATACCCACAGTATTCCGCAAAGCGTAGACAAAAATAACGATGGCAGCCTGACATTGCATCTGGAAAACGGTGAAAGTCATGATGTCGATACCTTGCTTTGGGCCATTGGCCGTGCGCCTTCGACGGGTCATATCGGATTGGAAAATACCGATGTGAAACTGGATGGTAAAGGTTATATCATTGTTGATGAACAACAGAATACCGCTGCGAAAGGCGTATACGCTGTTGGCGACTGCATGGCTGGCGGCGTGGAACTCACGCCAGTGGCCATTAAAGCCGGACGCCTGCTGTCCGAACGGTTGTTCAATGGCATGTCGGATGCAAAGATGGACTACAATCTGATACCTACCGTGGTGTTTAGCCATCCAGTCATTGGTACCATGGGCTTGACCGAGTCCGAAGCCTGTTCCCGTTTTGGTAAGGAAAATATAAAGGTTTATGCTTCCAACTTTACCGCTATGTATACGGCGGTTACTAGTCACCGGCAGCCATGCAAAATGAAGCTGGTATGCGCTGGAACGGAGGAGAAAGTGGTTGGTATTCATGGTATTGGGCAAGGCATGGATGAGATTCTCCAGGGCTTTGCCGTAGCCATTAAGATGGGTGCAACCAAAGCTGATTTTGATGCGGCATTAGCGATTCATCCGACCAGTGCGGAAGAGTTTGTCACTATGCGCTAATCTATATTTTAGCTATATCATAATTACTATTAGTATACAGTCGACAATTCCGTCATGGCGATTGCGCACTACCAACACAAGTATCTGGTATTTTATGTGCCTCTCTTAGCGGCTTTATCGCTTCTTTTGCACGATCGCCAAGATTCTTGATCATCCCGGCACCTATTTGGGCAATGCTGATGATCCACAAAGACATACGATCTCTTCGGAGTCAATTTGATTCCAAACTGCTTCCCACGTTCTCTACCTTTCTATTTTGCAAAGCTGATCTTTTCCCTTGTGCATCTTTCACCTGTAAGGTGAAGATGTCTCAAGTTCCTTGTTTTTAGTGTATCTTTCAGTAAAAGCAGATGCTTTTCTGGTCATACAGCAGCAAGTTTGATTAAATATCCAGCTTTGCGCATATTTCGTTTTATCAGAGAAGTGCGCTCATTTTTCCTATACCTAAAGGTTTATCATGCGCCTACTTGATCAGATGCGCGAGCAAATTCGCCAAGCCTCGCTCGGTGATGAGGTGACGACAATTACACATCTACTGGCCAGCATGAAGGTCAATGAAAAACAACGTAAGGTTATTGTTGAGCAAGCGGCTTCCTGGGTCAAGGCCATCCGCAGTGACTGCAGTCCAGGTTTAATGGAAAGCTTTCTGGCCGAATATGGCCTGTCCACCCGGGAAGGGGTGGCGCTTATGTGTCTGGCCGAAGCGTATTTGCGGGTGCCGGATGAGGAAACCCTAGATGAGCTGATTCAAGACAAGATCACCCCGCAGGATTTCGCTCGCCATCTGGGACATTCCAGTTCACTGATGGTGAATGCCTCCACCTGGGGACTGATGATGACCGGGAACATTCTGTCGGAATCCGACCATGGTGGAATCCTGCCCGTATTGCAAGGACTTGTGCGGCGTGCCGGAGAACCGCTGATTCGAAGGACAGTGAAACAGATGATGAAGCTCATGGGCGGGCAATTTGTGTTGGGGGAAACGATTGCCGATACAATTGAGAAAGGACAAAGTTGGCAGGATAAGGGCTACCACTTTTCCTTTGATATGTTGGGCGAAGCGGCCCTGACTCAGGCTGATGCCAATCGCTACCATCTGGCCTATGCCGACGCTATCACTGAACTATCACACCATTGTATAGGCAAGGATATACGCGCCAATCCAGGTATTTCGGTTAAGCTCTCAGCTTTGTATCCACGCTATGAAAGCCTGCAAAAAAAGGCGGTGATGGATGACCTGTTTCCAGCCATTCGTTCGTTGTGCCTACTGGCCAAAAAGGCGAACATGGGATTAAATATTGATGCCGAGGAAGCGGAACGGTTAGATCTGTCGCTGGATATTATTCAGGCATTACTAGCAGATAATAGTCTCAGAGGCTGGTGTGGCCTAGGGGTTGTGGTACAGGCATATGGTTATCGTGCCCCATGGGTGCTGGATTGGTTGTATGAGGCGGCGCAACAATACGATACCTGTCTGATGGTGCGGCTGGTTAAGGGCGCGTATTGGGACCGTGAAATCAAACGTTCACAGGAACTTGGCCTCAAAGGCTATCCGGTGTATACGCGCAAGAATAATACCGACCTGAGTTACTGGTATTGTGCGCAGAAGCTACTCAATCAACGTGACCGCATCTTCCCGCAATTCGCCACTCATAATGCGCATACCGTGGCTGCAATTCTGGAAATGACACAAGATGAGAATTTGACAGAACATAGCTATGAGTTCCAGCGCCTGCATGGTATGGGGGAAGCCTTGCATGAACTGGTACGTTTACAGCATCAGGCTCCGATCCGGATTTATGCGCCGGTTGGTGTGCATCGGGATTTGCTGGCTTATCTGGTACGGCGGCTGTTGGAAAATGGGGCCAATGCGTCATTTGTCAACCAGTTGCTGGATACCGCCATTCCACCACGGGAAGTAACAGCCGATCCTGTAAGTATCGTCCAGGCGTGGTTGCGACATCCCACCATGGGGGTAGCTGCACCGGACGCTCTGTTTCAGCCCGAAAGAGTGAATTCAACAGGTTTTGATTGGCAAAGTGTGACTGATATAGAAACAATTGAAATCCTGCGCACACCATTTGCGCAAAAGCAATGGGTGGCCGTACCACTGGTTGTTCAAGATGGTGACAACGCAATTTCGGCAGGAGAAATACGGCCGGTTTATGATCCCGCTACAGGCACACAGGTCGGCCAAGTGACTGAGGCCAGTCTTACTCAACTAGAGCACGCGATTCGAAGCGCTGCCAAAGCCCAACCGGCGTGGTGCCGGCTAGGTAGCATTGGGCGCGAAAAATGTTTGGACCGGGCGGCTGATTTGTTTGAAGCACAGG
>JAJFJI010000017.1 GCA_021774205.1 Nitrosomonas sp. | reverse complement strand
ATGATCCTGATTTTCGCCAATCCTTTTTGGGATCATGTGATATCGCAATCGGGAGGCTAGTGGATGGCGATTGACTGGATTACCGTTTCGGCGCAAATTATTAATTTCCTGATCCTGGTCTGGCTGTTGAAACGGTTTTTGTATCAACCAGTGATGCGCGCCGTAGCACGCCGTGAACAACGGATTGCTGAGCAGTTAAACGAAGCCGTAACGCGCGAACAAAAGGCTGACGAGCAAGCGCAACAATCTCAGGCACAGATTGACAAATTCGAACAGCAACGCGAAGGGCTAATCGCCAAAGCCAAACAGGAAATCGAACAAAACAAACGGCGGATGCTTGATGAAGCTCGCGAAGAAGTCAACCGCACCCGTGAACAATGGCAACAGCAGGTTAACCAGGAAAAAGAAGCATTTCTCAACCAATTCCGCCACCATTCTGCGGATGTCATACAAATGCTCGCAAGAAAGGCTTTGGCTGATCTGGCAGATGCCAACCTCGAATCACAGATCATTCAATCATTCATTGACCGGTTAAAAACCCTAGATCAGCAATCGCTCAAACTACTAGCGGGTTTATCTGAGCCGACGCGAATTGTTACTACTTTTAAACTGGATGCCGCGGCGCGCACCCGCATAACCCATGCGATTCAAGAATACTTGCCGCAGACGATCGACGTAGAATACAGTGAATCATCCGGATTGTTATGCGGGATCGAATGCACCATCGGGGGACAGCGGCTCGGTTGGCATCTGGCGGATTATTTGACGCAATTGAACCATCAAGTCGAAGAAGCCTTTGCCGCAGCTGAACGGTCAGGGACGTAGCAACATGCTACAACAATTTCTGGATAATACCTTTACAACTTTGCGCGGCGCTGTTACCCATTACTCGCCTGGGCTTCATCTGCGCGAAATCGGTACCGTTACTTATGTGGGTGGCGGTATCGCTCGAATTAAAGGTTTGCCCAGTATTACGTCTGAAGAACTGGTGCAGTTTCCAGACGGCCTGTTGGGCGTTGCGATTAATCTGGAACCAGACGAAGTCGGTGTCATGCTGCTGGGCAACAGCGAAGCACTAGCCGCCGGCGTTGAAGTAAGCGCCACCAACCGGGAAACGGATACACCCGTCGGTGAAGGGCTATTAGGTCGAGTCATCGATGCCACCGGCCGCACATTGGATTATGGCAAACCACTCAGTTTCACGGAACGGCGGCCTGTAGAGCGTCCTGCGCCAGCAATCATCGACCGCGCCCCAGTGACCATTCCACTAGAGACAGGCATCAAAGTAGTCGATGCGCTAATTCCCATCGGCCGTGGCCAGCGCGAATTGATTGTCGGTGACCGTCAAACTGGCAAAACCTCGGTGGCCATCGACACCATTATCAATCAACGTGACAAAAACATGGTGTGTATATACTGCGCCATTGGCCAACGTGGTACCGCTGTAGCGCGCGTGGTTGATACCTTGCGCCATCATAATGCCATGGCACATACCATTGTCGTGGTCGCTCCAGGTGAAGACCCGCCAGGACTCCGCTATATTACGCCTTACGCCGCCACAACCATGGCAGAATACTTTATGGAACAAGGCATGGACACGTTGATTGTATACGATGATCTGACACGCCATGCCCGTGCCTACCGTGAGCTATCGCTGCTGTTAAGACGCCCACCAGGGCGAGAGGCATACCCCGGTGATATTTTTTACATTCACTCGCGCCTACTGGAACGCGCCACCCATCTCCGCAGTAATCGCGGCGGTGGCTCTCTGACTGCACTGCCCATCATTGAGACACAAGCCCAGGATATTTCGGCTTATATCCCCACTAACCTGATCTCTATCACCGATGGCCAGATCTATCTTTCCCCAACGCTATTCCACAAAGGATTGTTACCAGCGATCGATGTCGGCAAATCGGTTTCACGTGTGGGTGGGAAAACGCAACTACCCGCTTTCCGCGCTGTAGCAGGTGATTTGCGACTATCCTATTCCCAGTTTGAAGAACTAGAGGACTTCGCCCGCTTTGCCACGCGTCTTGATCAAGACACACGCACCACAATAGAACATGGCCGACGTGTCCGGGAGGTACTAAAGCAAACTGAACACCATCCACTGCGACCCAGTGCACAAATAACCGTGTTAAAAGCACTTAATGCGGGCCTGCTGGACGATTTAGATCTGGATCAAATCGCTAGCGCTGAAACAAAAATTCAGCAACGGATGTCCAAGGAATGCCCGAAACTCTGCGAACGCATGGAAACGGATCACCCATTAAATCGCCAAGAATGGCAAACGATTCTCGACGTTGCCAGCCAAGTCATAGCCGGAATCAAATAATCATCAAACGGGCAAGCCAATGGAATCGCTTGAGCAATTGCATAGTCAACTGGAAAACCTCCAGGATTTGCGAAATATTGTCAAAACCATGAAGTCATTGTCTGCAGTCAATATCCACCAATACGAGAAAGCAGTCTGGGCGCTACACAGTTACAATCGCACAGTGGAACTTGGACTTCAGGTGGTGCTTCAAGATATGAAAAAAATACCGGCACCACAAACCTTTCAGCACGAGCAATCACGTATGGGGGCTATTATATTCGGCTCCGATCATGGCCTGTGCGGTCGTTTTAATGAAGAAATTATCAGCTACGCATTAAATTCGATGACGACGAATCCGGAATCCCGCTTGCTATTGGCTGTTGGGAGCCGGGTTGCAACCAACCTGGAACACAACGGTCACGCAGTAGAAGAAAATTTTCAGTTTCCTGGTTCTGCCGCGCTGATCACCACAACCGTGCAACAAATTCTGCTAACAATCGATGCTTGGCGTGAACATAAAAACGTCCATCAGGTTTATTTGTTCTATAACCGGCATGCAAAAGGCGGAAGTTTTTATCCGGCAAGCGTTGAACTGCTACCCGTCGACTTACGTCGCTTTCACCGCTTGGAAACCGCACCTTGGCCATCACGCCGGTTGCCAACATTCTCCATGAAGCAAAAACAGCTGCTAAGCAGGCTTCTGCGACAATACTTGTTTATCAGGATCTTCCATGCCTGCGCCGAATCCCAGGCGAGCGAACATGCCAGCCGACTGTCGGCGATGCAGTCTGCGGAACGCAATCTCAATGACCGAATTGAACAAGTCACTTTTAATTATCGACGTGCCCGACAGAATTCAATCACATCCGAGCTGCTGGATATCGTTTCGGGTTCTGAAGCGATTATAGGAAGCGATGCTTCCAAACGCCAAAATACCAAGGGAAGTTGAAAATTTCATGAAGATACCCTACGCATTGATGCACTCATTGCATGATTTGCCCGGCGACCTGAAACCACTGGCAGAAATGATAACAGATCTGGCGACAGATTTGCGCTGGACCTGGAGCCATGCGGGCGATGCGGTATGGAAAGCGATGGACCCACAATTGTGGGAACAATGCGAAAATCCATTTGTTGTCCTACAAAATTTATCGCGCAAACGACTTGAAGAACTCAATCAAAACAGCCAGTTTAAGAAGCATCTAGAGGATTTGACCAACGCGCGGAACACCTATTGCGACTGCTGCGGCTGGTTTGGTGAAACACACACTGATGCCAGACTCAAAGGGATTGCCTATTTCAGCATGGAATTCGGTTTGGGCGAAGCCTTGCCATTTTATGCAGGCGGCCTTGGTGTATTGGCGGGTGACTATCTCAAGGCCGCCAGTGATCTCGCGGTACCGGTTATCGCGATTGGACTTTTGTATCGGGAAGGTTATTTCCGGCAAACACTGGATGCGACTGGGTGGCAACAAGAAATCTACCCCTATAATGACTCCAGCAGCCTACCCTTACGCCCTGTGCTAGCCGGTAATGGCGCCTGGTTACACGTACCCATCAATTTGCCCGGACGCACTGCACGCTTGCATGTCTGGGAAGCGCAAGTCGGAAGAGTTAATTTATATCTGCTCGATAGTAACAATCCACTAAACAGCGCAGTCGATCGGGGTATAACCGGCAAACTGTATGGTGGCGGAAAGGAAATGCGGCTCATCCAAGAAATCGCACTTGGAATTGGCGGCTGGCGCTTAATCAAAGCATTAGGACTGGAAATTGACATCTGTCATTTAAACGAAGGACATGCCGCATTCGTTACTCTGGAACGCGCGCGATGTTTCATGGAAGAACGACAAGTCAGTTTCTGGGAAGCCCTCTGGGCAACCCGACCAGGCAATATATTCACTACGCACACACCAGTTGCTGCGGGTTTCGATACGTTTTCGCGTGAGTTGCTTGAAAAATATGCTTTGGCATATGCCCAAAATCTGAATATAACAACCGAAGAACTCGCTGCACTTGGACGCCGCAATAAACATAATAATGACGAACTATTCAGTATGGCATACCTCGCAGCACGAACCTGCGGCATGATGAATGGCGTGAGCCGCCTGCATGGTGAAGTCAGCCAAGGTATTTTCCAGGATTTGTACCCTCACTGGCCTAAGCATGAAGTGCCCGTAAGTTATGTGACCAATGGCGTGCATGTACCATCATGGGATTCGCCATGGGCAGATAAAATTTGGACATTATCCTGTGGCAAGGCGCGCTGGCTGGGTACTGATACGGCGCTTACCCAGGAGATTGAGTCGCTAGAAGATGAAGCGCTTTGGAATTTTCGCGGTCAGGAGCGTACTGATCTGGTTCATCACGCTCGTCAACGGCTTCGATTGCAAATGGGACAACGTGGCGCTGAATTAGAAATGATTAATCAAGTTGATCAAGCACTTGATCCCAACGCGCTGACACTCGGGTTTGCCCGGCGCTTTACTGCCTACAAACGTCCCAATCTGCTACTACACGAACCTGAGCGTCTAGCCAGATTGTTGACTCAAAAGAGACGCCCAGTCCAGATCATTGTCGCCGGAAAAGCCCATCCGGCTGACAAAGAAGGCAAAAAATTCATCCAGCAATGGGCTCAGTTCGCAGATCGCTTTGACGTCTGGAATCATGCGGTATTTCTCGAAGACTATGATATTGCGCTGGCACAGGAAATGGTACAAGGTGTAGATGTATGGATAAATACACCAAACCGGCCTATGGAAGCCAGCGGAACCAGCGGTATGAAAGTACTGGTCAACGGCGGACTGAATCTCTCGGAACTGGATGGCTGGTGGGCTGAGGCTTATACGCCGGAAGTTGGTTGGGCGCTTGGCGATGGCCAGGAACACCACGAGCCTGATTGGGATGATGTGGAAGCCGAACAACTTTATCGACTTTTAGAAGATGAAATCGTGCCGATGTTCTACGATCGTGATGCCAGCGGTATTCCACGGGCTTGGGTTACCCGCGTACGAACCAGCATGAGCCGTCTTACGCCGCAGTTCAGCACCAATCGCATGGTACAGGAATATGTTGAGAAATTATATTTGCCTTCTGCTACCGTCTTTCATCATCGCACCGCCCAGGGAGAGAAAGTCGCCAGAAAACTTTTTCAGTGGGATTTACAATTAAAACAGCATTGGCTTATGGTGCATTGGGGCAATCTCATGGTATCAAAAGAGAAAAGAGGCTGGACATTCGAAGTGCAAATCTATCTGGGAGAGATTCAACCTGATGCTGTTCAAGTGCAACTCTATGCGGACACGCCAGAAATGGGTGCGCCAGCTTATGAGGTTATGCAACGTTGCACCTCTATCCCGGGTAGTCTGAACGGATATCTGTATCAATGCAACGCGCAAACAACACGCGCCCACACTGATTTCACCCCTCGCATTGTGGGTTACCATCCAGATGCACTCATTCCGATTGAAAATAATCTAATTTTGTGGTGGTCGGGCACGGCCAAACTTCAGAATAATTCGCAATGACTTAACGACACAATTGTTACTAACAATTTAACGCGGGTCCTGGGTATTCTAATCGGGACCATTTTGCTTGAACCTAAAACCCTCAGTTGACCGCGACAGTAAAAAGTCATCGCATGAAAAGAAGACGCATATTTTCACGATGACACGCATCTTCAAGGTGCGGAACGCGATGATGTTGATAGCACGCCGTTGTTTCTTTTTTACTGCGTTGCAATTCGTTGTAATAACGCGTTATACCGTCTCATTGCACCTTTCCAAAAAGAAACAATAACGCACGCTATACACCACCCAACTGAGAATTTCAGGTTGAATGAAAAAAACATTCAAAAATTAAAAGGAATGAGATAACAACCAATATCTCTTAGCCCAACTATTCAAAATCTGATAAAAATTATCAAATTTTTCTTGTCCACAGTTTCAGTGGATAACTTTGTGGGTAAGTTGTAAATTCTGGCTTTAACCTACCTTCTCATAACAATTTTTTCATTTTGATTAATTATTGAACATTTTTTTACGCCATATATAACAGCATGTTAAAGATTAGTCTTGTATTCTCTCGTCTTTGCGCATAATAAACAGTCAAGATTGGTATCCAATGTGGATTATTGCAAAGTGTCAAGTAGAATTATGCTATTTTTTGCCGTTATATTGCCCGATAAAATAAATAATGAAGTGGTAACAGGATATTCCATACAAAATGGACGAGACATACAAGGAACGTAGCATCCTAATTATCAGGTCGACTTAGCCCGTAATCTTGGGAGAGCAGATAATTTAGTAAGCTATAGAAGGATTCATTAGCATGCAAATGTTTAGAAACACGCAGCCAAAACCAACAGCACCAAAGAATAACGAAGCCATCGGCGTTTATCAATTAGCACAATATTTATCAGACTTCCTACCATC
>JAJFJI010000160.1 GCA_021774205.1 Nitrosomonas sp. | reverse complement strand
TCCGCCAATTGTAGATATTGAACACAGTCCTGAAATGTTTTGTCGTAAGCCTGCGTTCCAACATTTTCCTGACCTGCGCGTAATGCATCAACTTTTGCTCGAACCAGCGCGCGATAGATTTTATAAAATTTTAGTAACTGGACACCCGCGTAATCCCCGGTTATTTCCAGATAATTATTTAGAAAACGATTTGCCAGCGCGTATTGTTGCCGGTCTTCAAGATCCATAACCAAAAAGGCAATGTCACTCATCACATCGATCCAGAAGAAATTTTTATTAAATTCGATACAATCAAAAATAACAATTTCGTCATCCCACCAGGCAATGTTGCGCAAGTGCATATCGCCATGGCATTCCCGGATAAAACCCGCCGCCTTACGCTGCCGGATAATGTCGGCCATATCGTCTAACTGCTGTTGACTCCAGCGCTCCAGCTTGTTCAGTATGGGCTCAACACTTGTATCATTAATGCAGCTGCGAATATGTTGAAAATTTTCTAAAACAGGCTGCCGGATATGTTCCAAGTCACCGAATGCGCTGTCCGCTGATGCAGATTTAATCGACAAATGGAAATCCGCTACTTTACCAGCTAATTTATTGATAAGACGATGATCCAGTCCTTCGTCCGATAACAAACGATCCAGTTGCGCCGATTGTGGAAATTGTCGCATTTTAACCGCGTATTCGACCACCAACCCCTGCCCATCCAGATTGGGCTGCGCCGCTAGGCCACATATGGTAACGACTTCCAAATAAAGTTGTGGCGCTAGACGACGGTTGAGTCTGACTTCTTCGGTACAGTAGAAATGACGTTTCTCAAGTGACGAAAAATCCAAAAAACCAAAGTCAACCGGTTTTTTTATCTTATAAGCATATTGCCCCGTTAAAAGTACCCATGAAATATGGGTCTCGATCAGCTCAAAGTTTGTAACTGGATGATCGAATAATGTGGGGTTCTGTAATGCTTCGATTAATCGCACAAGATAGGATTAAAGCGGCTCCCTTTGACTAACGAATTGAAAAAAATTAACGACGTTAAGGTTGGTCAATCAAACTCGGACCGCTGAATGAATTGTTTGAATTCGATAGTAGACTTCACCAGATGTTTAGCTGTCAAGTTTTAATATAATTGTTGATTCTTCTCCGGCAACTAAAAAAGCCATAAACCACTTGTATACAATACACAACATATTAAACCTAAAATCTTCAGTTGACCGCGACAGTAATAAGTAATAAAGCTGCGGGGCGTTAAATGACACCTCCATCTACCAAGAACCGCCCATTTATTGTCTATAACATTCTATCAATTAAAACTCTTCTTTCGCCAAGAGAAATTACGAATTGGATTAATCCATTGTTTTATTGGCAGAAATGGCGCCATAATGAGGGTTAGCACCAGCATAGGGAATATAAATGTCATCATAAAGTCCGCAATATCCCGAATGAGGTCCCAAACACGTTTTGCAGTAGGAACAGCGCCGACATGTAAAGGTATTCTTAGCTGATCGTATTCAAACAATGCTTCTTCACCACCAATATTGAGATACAACGCATAATAACCGTTTTTATCCAATTCAGCCTGCATCTCAATGGTGCCTTGTGGATATAGTTTAGGACGCACCATCGATAATGTGCGTATATCTTTGAAACTTTCAGCCATATTTTCATCTTCGCCGATAAGCTTCTGTTCAACCAAACGAATACTAATGGGTGTTTCTCTTAGATCCTCATCAACCAGGTCGGCCGTAAAATAGGCCGTGCCTGTCCTGGATATCGCATGACAAAACGGCTTGAAAATCTCGTTATCTGTTTCATTTTCAATGTCTTTAGGTTCAACATAAACACTAAAATAAGTCGCGTAAAAGTCGTTAGTAATGAGGCAGCCGATGCTAGTCGTATAATGGTGTTGCACAGGCCCACTTTTTTCGCACGCGGTTAACAGCAGGATACTGACAAATAAAAGCAAATACAACAGCTTAATGGAGAATGATTTCATGATATGCTAACTCCTTATGCTAAATGAAAGATATAGAATTACTTTGCTTGTTAATCAGAATTTTCAATCGTAAAGTTGAATCGTCCAGTAACAATATGTGTATCCGCTGACATAACCCGGTACCGTACGGTATAAGTATCTGGTGATAGCTCAGGCGTGCTGATATAGATATGCGATCGATCTAATCTCGCCTGTTTAATATCCTTATTATCAACCCGCTTACCAGCGCTGTTGATGACGGCAAGCGCCTTGAATTCGCTCGCGACACTTTCGTTAAACCATACATTTACCTGTTTAGGGGACTCATTAATCGTGCTATCTACTTCAGGATGAGACTGCACCAAGACTGCATGCGCAAACACTGGGAACGGCAAGGTTAAACTTATAATGAATATCAGAACTAATAGCTGACCTGTTGAGGAAATGATAGGACATCTTGTCATAAAGTTTTCTCCTGAAAATCAATTGATTGAATAGCATGCATAATGAATGTAACCGGGTATCGACGTTAATGGTTAGCGCGCCAATTGGCGATAAAACCCAAACGTCATCATTTAAAAATTTGCCAGGCTAATCGGCTCGGTTGTTTGCTTGGTTTTTCCGTCCACATAGCTAATACCCCTTGTCGTGTAGAAACTAATTTCGGGTGAGTGGCTGCATTACCTGCCTCGGTTAGGCGTTTTGGCTTTAACCAACTTGCGCCACCATCTTCAGATACCGCATAAAAAACACTTAAACCTTCCGCTTCCATTTCGTTCCATATTGCGAATACTTTGCGGCTGTCAAGCGCAGCAATATCGCCATGAATTGCGGCCTCGCCGAGTCTTGCTGGAATCGACCAGGTTTCGCCGTTATTACTGGAAGAAAGATAATATAGGCCGGGTTTTTCCTCGACACCCGTCCAGACAACACTATGCAACTGAGCAACATCGTCGTTTTCGATATATCCCAAACCACCGCCTACATGCGGGCAACCCTTAAAATTCCAGTCAAAGTTGCCAACCGTGTTGATGCGCCGCCAAGTTAAACCGCTATCGGAAGATTGCAACAGCGACATATCCCGAGGCGTCATATCGCGATAGAGCACACTGAGTTCATTTTTAGGGGACAACGCAAACGTATTTGGACAACATGAGCAAGTTGAATCGTCCAGCGTAACCGGTTGACTCCACTGTTGGCCGCTATCAATAGACCGGGCGTAACGAAGACTCTGATAGCCATTTTCGTCAGGATCTTCCAGCCAGACGACATGAAAATTACCGCGCAAATCAGCAATTAGGTCGATGTAAGCTTGGCTCCCGTCATTGTCTCCGGCTGGATTGAGGCTCTGTTGCCAGGTTCTGCCGTTGTCTAGCGAATAAGCACCAGCCATCGGCCCCATGCCAGGAAGCGCTCCTTGGCTTTGCCACAATGCCACCAAGCGCTTATCTTTAGTAGCAAGTTGAATGTCGTTGCCACGACTAGCATTTACTTCAGACAGCTGAATATCAAGCGTGACTGGATTCTTCCAATGACGTCCGTCATCTTCAGAACGTGTATAGCGGATCGATAATTGTTGATCATTTGCTGTTTTTTTTCCGCCCGCGATAATATGAATGATCCTACCGTCAACGTACACATCAAACGTTGAGATATCATATAAACCAAGCGTCGATTTCGAATAGGAAACTGTTGAAGCGGCAAAAATGATTGAACAGTTCAACCACATCACAACCACTGCAACAGTCAGTGTGGAACTTTTGCTGAATAACATGCGATAATCGGCTGAGGGCATAGGAAACATCAGTTCAGAATGACTTTGAAAATAGTTTCATAGTCTTCTTGGGATAAAGAACCGCTAATACCCTGGCGTTCATGGTTTTTATTCAGGAAGTAAGTACGAGGCAATTCACCGTACCATTTTGGGTCAATTTCATAACGTAATCTTTGCGCGTTTTCATCGGCAAAAACCCAATTATCAAGCGAAGCCAGTTCATTCTTAGCCAAAACTGTCTGGATTTGATCCGACACCGATACATCGTCGGTGGACAACATGACGATATTGATTTCCGGCCTGCTTTCTTTTAGTTCATTCAGCAAAGCCATTTTTTCCATACAAGAAGAACAGGTTGTAGACCAGATGGCCAACATAAAGGGTTTGTCAGCATTTTTTTCAAGTAACTGCTGATAGCTTCCAGGAACAAAATGTTTTAATTGCACTTTTTCCGCCTGAGCTGGTATCGAAATAAACAATAAGACAAAAAAACAAATAATAAAGATTTTGGTAAACATCGTTATCATTCTCCTCTTGGTTGTAGTTGCCTGAATTACATCATTCGCTAAAATTTCAAAGTCAAACCCGCACGAAAACTTACTGGCTCGACAGGATGAAAATGGAAATCATCGACGCCTGCATTAGATTCGCCGGGTAATCGCGACGTGTAAAAATATGTAATCGCATCATCTTTGCGATCCAGCATATTGAAAACTTCCGCTTGTATACTTAAGAATTTATTAACTTCGTAACCCAACATCGCTGATAACAGAATCGTGCTACTCGAGCGTTTACTATTGTCTTCGTTTAATGCACGCGGCCCTAAATAACGTAATCTGGGGCCACCAAAAAACCCACCATAAACATCGTGAAAAGTTGCCCCGGTTGCGATGACCATTTCAATCGAATTTGGGACATAATTGCCTTCCCCCGACACATCATCACGAAAACGCGAATGAGAAAAACTAAAATCGGCATCTAGGGTTAACCATTCGGCAGGATGGTAGTAGTTGGCAAATTCGAGTCCATAGCGACGGCTGGGACGACTGGCCACAGTCGCTCCCGCGTCTCCGACAAAAAGTAGCTCCGAATCAAGATCCATCCACCAAAAAACCAGCGTGCTCTGCAGTCCCTGTACCCAACTCGAACGTATACCGGCTTCTGCACTATACGTTCGCGCCAAGGGATCAGCACGTGTAACCGGGTCGCCACTTGCCGGATCAATACGCGTATTGATTCCGCGTGCATCGTTACTATGAAAACCAAAACCCCCATTCAAATAAAGCTCAGTAGCCGCCCAAGGGCCAAAAACCATTCCTAGCTTAGGGCTTACTAGACCGTCATAACGGTCACCGTTATTTTGGGAAATGTTACTGTTCTTAACGTCAAAGCGGAAACCATCAAAACGCACACCGATACTGGTACGCAACCAATTCATCCAACTGGTTTTATTTTCCACATAAGGACTAACACTGGTCACCCAAACGGTATCTTTGCGAGTCGTATCGAATTTTCTTTGCGCATGGGTCCTGGTTAATGCATTTTGAATGTTATCGTTGCGCACTTGTACGCCAAACGTGGTTTCTGAATCAGCAACCCCAATTTTGTGGAAAAGGGTGTGACTACCTTTAAACCCCGTCGTCCAGCGATCGTCCGGTTGCCCGAATTGATCACCACAGGTATTAAAAAGCGCTGGATTGAATTTGTTTCCAGCAGTTAAACCTTCCAGACCAGCGCAACCAACCGGATTGGTATTTTCATTGTCATCTAAAAAGAAACTAAAATTTGAATACAGCTTTAGCTTGGAATAAATACCATAAGCCATAAATTGTGTGATACTGTTTTCACCTTGACGATGCCATTCACCCGTCAGGCTATAACGTTGGCTGCTGCCGCCGTCGGTCGGATCAAGCGCGTCAAACCGGCCGACAATACCTTGATTATGAGCACGCCGGGCAATCTGATCGGTTGCTCTCCAATCAGACTGAGTAGCCATGGCAGTTATGCTCCAGCCTTGGTTGCCACTCGCTTGGCTATACCGCAGTACACCGTTAAATTTCAAATAGTCATTGCCGGTCGTCCATGGACCATCATTGTGTAGGACTTCACCCGCATACAATAAATCACCATCACCCAGTTTAGAAGAACCCGCAACCAGTCCACGGTAGTAGTTAAAACTACCGCCGGTGAACTTAACAATGGTTTCCGGCAGACGTTTAAAATATTGAATATTGGCCGAACCGGCGCTAGAAAAATCGCCAGTGTCAGCGTAACTACCCCCTTTTCTGTAGTCCAATGTTTCTATTAACTCAGGAATGAGAAAATTGGTATCCGTCCAGCCTTGTCCGTGCGAGTGGGAAACCTGATTGACAGGTACCCCCTCAATTTGTGTCAAAAAATCAGTGCCATGGTCGAGATTAAACCCGCGCAAAAAATACTGATTAGCTTTACCTTCGCCACTGTGTTGGGTAGCGATCATCCCTGGGACTGTTTCAAGGATTTCACCTGGCCGGTTGATTGGCCGATACTTTAGTTGATCTTGACCTACCGTTCCTTGTGATGCGCTGTCGGCAATACCGACCATTGAATCGGATCGTCCGGTAATTAGCATTTCATTAAAGATAACGAAAGCTTCATTACTGGTATTCGACTCGGTTGCCACCGACGCCTTGGCAATTTCAGCCGGCGCCTTATCGGCTTCCTGGGCATGAATGTGGTTACTAATAAAACATGCAAAAGCCAATACTGCTAAACGTGCAATCAATATACCTGCGCCGTGCAGCAATAAAGTCGCGAATACAAAACCAGCGGTATATGAAACTAGACTCACCGAGGTCGAAATTTCCTGTCCATGCGCATAACCGTGGAAAAAAGCAAAGAAAGCAATAATCAATATATTCAACGGTGCACTAAACCGGATTTTACGAACAATGAATATGCTTAAAATCAACCCGGACAGCAGGATCATAATTTCAGCATTCGGAACTGAAAAACTTGCTACGCCAGCTATCCCACCCAGACTCATAACGATGACAAACACAAATGGCAGCAACCAGATTGCCTGTTCGCGTAGCTGGGCAGCCCAGACGCCTACCGCAACCATAGCCAGAAGATGGTCCCATCCTTCTAATGGATGATGAAAACCTTCGCTCCAATCGTTGTCAATAATTAGGAGAATTGTTGGAATATTTGAGAATGTAAAAAATAGCAACGCGAATAATCCCAGAGAGAAAATGAATCTCTGTGGATCAAGCTTGGCAAGGACTGAATGATTATTTTGATCTGGCATGGTATTACTGAAGTTAGGTTGAGTAACTGTTTCATTGTTACGCAACAAACCACACCTTGTTAACAACCTATCATGATGTTCGCGACATAGCGTTTCCACCATAATGGAATCAAAATCAGCACCAATAGTTTCTTCAGACTTGAGAGTTATTTGCGACACTTAGTTGTAGAAAAACGGTAATAACGATGCGTTATTATCTATACAACTTATGTCGATGGGAATGTGGCATATTGCCGCATTCAGCCAAAATGCTGATGGAAACGCTAAAAATAAATATTTTTTTTTAAATTGCAAGAAGCAAAAACGAGACTGTAGAAAATTCTGTGTAACTGTCTATCATTAACTCCCATCACGGGAAGGGATAGACAGACGATGAAAAATAAAGAACTCCAGGCACTAGCCCAATTAGCGGCTAAAAATATCAAAACCGAAGAAGATCTGAACGA
>JAJFJI010000159.1 GCA_021774205.1 Nitrosomonas sp. | reverse complement strand
GATTTACCAGCGCCACTCGGCCCTACAAAACCAATACGTTCGCCTGCTGCCACCTGAAAATTTAACGCGTTATGTGCGGCCTGCCGGCCACCTGGATAAGCGAAGGTGACGTCCTCAAAGCAGACAGTTGCATGACCCGTGTTTACTGATTGCCGATTTTCGACCGTCGCAACAGATTCCCAGAAAATCGGCGAACGCGCATCCATAAAGGAGAAAACGCCATGTGCTGCTGACAGCCCAACCATACCCTCGTGCAGTAACGCACGCATATCACGTTGCGGCCGGAACGTCTCCACGCCAGCTAGCAAGATCATCAACAATGTTTCCAGACTGGTAACACCCGCTTGCACGCGATAAGCGCCATAACACAGAATAACAGCGGCGCCGACGGCTATGCCAGTATCGGTGATGCCACGCGTCAAGGAATTCGTGGCAAGTACCCACATGGTGCTGCGATACACTTCATGCGCACGCGCCGCCAGCAATCGGCCTCGTGCAATACCCTGGCCAAACGCCTTTAGCGTAGCGAGTCCTTGAATTGTATCAAGAAATTCTGCGGCGTAATTCGCATAGGCTTTTTGACGACGCAATGAATTCTTGCTGTCGAAAGAATGAAATAAGGCTGGCGCCAATAAGGTAATCCAGGCAAATCCAAGCAACATTGCCGCTAACGGCAAATCCCAAAACGCCAGTAGCACAAAAATGACAAGGGGCGTTAAAAAAGCTATAAAAAGCTGTGGTAAATATTTGCCAAAATAAGTTTCTAATTGCTCTACGCCTTCAACCATGGTCAACAGCACATCACCGGTGCGGTTCATGCCAAAATAAGCTGGACCAAGTGTGACGACTTGATCATAGAGGCGTTTTCTTAATAAGAGTTGTACCCGTGATGCGGTCTCATGGGCCAGCATGGTACGTGCATGTTCCAAAAAACCACGCAGCACAATCACAACAGCGATCATTCCAGCGAAAAACAGAATATCGTCGAAGGTTGCACCCTGGTAGATGAGTGCCAGCAGCCAACCTAACAGGGCAAGGCGGATGATCCCCACAGTTGATGAAATAACACCAACCAGCACGGCAAAAAAAATACGCAGGCGTACGCCTTCGGTCAATTGCCAGAGTCGCGCGTTCAGGAACATCTAGGTGGTTTGCTCGGGCTTGAGGTTTTTATCAAATGCTTTAACCAGACGGTCACTACGCACATGCTATTGTTTCCTGAGTCTGATGTTAATTTCGGGTGAAGAACGGCTGACCACCGGTGGCACCGATGAACGGTTAAATCCCAGTACGCTTACACGATGGGTAGCATTAAAGCCGGGTGCGCCGTCTCTATCCCGCAGGATCGACGATACTTTATATTCCAATCCGTTGGAATCTGGGTCAAAGCGGATGCCATGTATCCAGATACCAGCCCGTTGCACATGTTGATCATCGCATTCATAGTTCAGGTCCCAGCCGGTCAACATCGGCACGACGTAATCGTAAGGTAAATCATCAATACGGAACGTTTCAGTACGTACCACGCCATCTACGCTGTTGCGACAAACATTGGTTTTGCCTGAACGCGGGTTCAGTGGGAGGAAATCAGCATGCAGTTTGACACTGTTACCACCAATCAAAGCAGTGCGCGTTTTAATCCAATGCGCGCGCGTACGGTTATCCTTAAAAACGGTTTGTGTAACCCAGTGCGGATTATCATCCGGATTGGGTGATGCACCGATCTGAAAAAGGCTGTAAGCAATATGGCGCAGGTTATGATCCGTCGAATCTTCCCAGCGACAAGGTAGAATGCGCCATTCACATTCAAACGAATTGTCATACTGAAAATCAAATCCACGTGGAATGACGACAATTGAGTCGCTGCCTTTTAGCGTGCCTTCGCTCCATAAACTTTCCAGCGTAGCGATAGGGCCTTCTTCCTCTATTTGCAAGGCATTGCTATCGATACCATTATAATCCCCTTCAACGCGGGCATCGATCCAAGCTGAATTAAAGCCAAAGCCAGTGTAGTAAACACAGAATTCATAGGCATCGTCCCAGTTCTGGTCACTGAGTTCGCCTTCCACTTCAAAAACAAGTGTTGACGGGTCACCGCCGCCGGAAACCAGTTTGCTGTGCGTAATATCGGCGCGTAGGGAACGTACTTCATGATCTTTATTTAAATAACGCAGATCCCAGCCATTCAATACCACGGTTCCGCGGTTAACATAAGTCGGCATATCAACCGTAATCAACATGGTTGCAGACTCCGGGCCATGTTCGCGTATTGTGCATTGATTGCCTTCGACCATAATAAATTTGCCATTATCTTCAAAACTGGTTTTGCGGCTAGCCTTAAAAAATGGCCGGTCAGACGGTAGAGCACTCTGCGATTCGGATGACGACATCATGTCTTTATCCTCACGGCCAGTCATGCAACCAGTCAGCATAACCGACAGGACGATTACAAACAGGATACGACGATAACAATTCATTTGAGCTCTCCCAGGGCGGAAAAATTTTGTTAGATTGCGAAAAATCGCTAATTCATTGTGACGCAGCGTAAACGTTAGTTTTACGTAACTACTTGCCCCCTATCTTTATGGGGTTCACCCGCCAGCACCATTTAAATCGCGATAAATAGATAATATCCTTTGTTGACCATGGATTGTAAATAGCTTGAGATTCGGTTATGTCATGATCCAATGTGAACGCCATAATCTTATCTATTCACCTGTATTGTCGTATTATTTTGACAAGTTGATTAGTTCATGTTCAGTTAAATAACGCACTATCTTTTGGGTTGATTCGTGCAAACTAAGCATGCTCGTGTTCACAGTAATATCAGCTGCCTCGGGCGCTTCATAGGGCGACGAAATGCCAGTAAATTCTTTGACTTCCCCGGCTCTGGCTCGCTTATATAAACCTTTTACATCGCGGTTTTCGCAAACATTTAAAGGACAATCACAGTAGATTTCAATAAATTGGTTACCCAGTATTTTTCTAACCTGCCGGCGATCACTACGAAATGGAGAAATAAATGCGGTAAGTACAATCATGCCTGCATCTACAAACAATTTGGAAACTTCACCAATCCGCCGAATATTTTCTCTGCGCGCCACATCCGAGAAACCAAGATCTCCACATAAACCATGCCGAACATTGTCGCCATCAAGCACATAAGTACGCACATTCATGTCATGCAGACGCTTCTCTACCGCATGCGCAAGCGTAGATTTTCCTGATCCAGACAAGCCGGTAAACCAAAGCGCTACCCCTCGATGCCCGTTAATTTTTTCCCGATCCTGCCGGCTCACACTTGCCTGATACCAAATAACGTTCGAACTTTTTTTTACATTGCTATCCATTCAATCCCTCGCTTGAGTATCTAAATTTTCCAGGTATTTTTTCCAAGGAAAATTCACCCCGTAACAAACAGTGTAGTAATCTTAACTACGAACAAAAGTCGGCACATCAATCATACCGACAAATACCAACCTCAAGAAAAAACTTATCGGGAAGTGACAAAGAAAGCACCCAAAAAAGGTCAAAATAAGACAATAATAGTCAGCAACAAGGTTTATCTGCACATACCATTCTATGGTCGTGGCCCCTGTTTGTTGACGATTTCATTTGTGCGTCAGTAATGGCTAAGCATAAACTGACTTGAATATCCTTCTACTCAAGGTAGAATATCTGGCATTTCCTTTTCTAGATCAGCAGAACGCGGATATTGTTGCAAGATTGGCTGTCGCCATTTAACGCCCAGTCCCCGCTCTACGTCACTGATATTATCAAAACAATAACTATCCTATCGTAAAAATATGATTGAAATCATTGCTACTTTTGCTCGCTGGTCACAGCTAACTGCAAACCTTATCCTGTTTGGAAGCTGTATTTTTTTCGCCATTATCGGGCAACAAAAAGCTGTGTTTGAGGCTCCCTGGATTAAGCGCCTGGAAAGCGGATTCATCTGGATGGCGGGGTTGGTCATATTAGGATTAATAGGTTTTCTGGCCACGACAACGAGCGAAGCAACGGGTATTGCTGCCAACACTTGGCGCCCGGAGGCATGGCTGGAGTTTGTACAAAAAACACAGGTCGGCTTAATATTCGCGGTCCAGATACTGCTGGCAATCGTCCTGTTTGGCGTCGTCCTGTATGTTCTGCGTACAAATCGGGCGCGATGGCATTATCTTTTATGTGCTGTTGCCGCGTCTCTTCCTCTGATAGCAGGTACGTTTATCAGCCATTCAAGTGCAGACGAAATGTCGTTTGTATCGATCGCGCCCTTTGCACTGCATATCCTACTGGCAGGTATTTGGTTTGGTGCATTGCCCGCTTTTCTGTTTATTGTATATAGCAATCATCGAGAATCCGACAAAACATTACGCTTATTAAATGCAACATACCTGGAGAAATTCTCTACCATCGCGCTGCCTGTTATGTTGTTATTGGCGGTAACCGGACTCATTGTGACAGATCGCATGGTTGACGATTATTATCACACACTGGTTTCCAGTTCCTATGGCTGGTTGCTGAATTTCAAGCTGGCTGTATTGACAGTCATCCTGTTTATTGCTTATCAGGCACGTTACAAATGGCTGCCATTGCTGTCCCAGGCTGAGGGCAAAAAATACGAGGAAAGTGCCAAACATCTCAAAAAATGGGTCAGTATCGAATTATTTCTTGCACTGGTACTGATCCTGATTGCATCCATTTTGGCCAATACCCTGCCTGCAAAACATGCCATCATCGAACATTGGCCTTTTCCATTCCGCTTCTCGACGGATGATGCGACGTGGGAAGAACCTTATGTCGAGGAAATGTTCTGGGCTGGGGCTATGTTGTTTATCTTTGCGCTGGGGATGATTTGGTTCAGTATTAAATATAACTGGCGCTGGAAGACAAAAATTCTTGTTCCTGGCGCATTGGCGATCACCTCCTTGGCTATTGCGCTACCGCCCATTGCAATCGAAGCCTACCCTGAAACCTATCTAAAACCCACAATTCCACTGGATGCTATTTCGATATCGAATGGCTCGCATCTGTTTGCCGAACATTGTATCAGTTGCCATGGCCCGCAAGGCAAAGGCAATGGTCCACTTGCCGAAACATTGTCAACAATACCCACTGATCTGTTGACAGAACCCCATACGGCAAGACATACCGTTGGTAATTTTTTTCATTGGGTGTCGCAGGGGGTTCCCGGAACCGACATGCTCGGTTTTTCAGCAAATCTTTCTGAAGAAGACTTGTGGGATACCGTCAATTTTCTCCATGCGCTGTCACGAGGCTTTGACGCACGCTTACTGGGCAGCATGATCCTTCCAGAAACGCCAGCCATTGCAGCGCCCGTTTTTTACTATTCTACCCATGATGTTTCTGGTGGCGATTTGAAAGATTTTCGCCTGCAAAATAATGTGATATTGGTTTTATTTTCCTGGCCACAGTCGCAGCAGCGATTAAATCAATTGAAACATGCTTATGAAAGACTTAGCCTCAAGCATAACGCTGAAATTCTGGCGGTTCCTTTGAGAAAACTTGATGAACAGGAGTTGCTGGATATCACTGACAGCGTTCCCTTCCCTGTAGTCACTGAAGGCTGGTCAGAAATCAGAGATACTTATCAGTTATATCGCAGGGTCAGAGCTGTGCCTGATCTGACAGGAGAAGGCATGGCCCCGGATCACATGGAATTTATGGTCGACCGTTTCGGCTACTTACGCGCCAGGTGGGTAGCTAGATTCGAAGGATTTGGCTGGCAAAATGTGAATGCCTTAACTTTTCAGCTGGATCAACTTAATCAAGAAGACGAAATCATGCCACCACCGGATGATCATGCGCATTGATGGTCCTGAATATAATTTGCAACGCCGAAATGTCGGATGTTAGGGGTACGCTGAATAGTTACAAATCGGGTTTGCCCATATTTGTATCATACGGCGGATGACGCAAGCTTATTCGCCCTATCGTGCTGATTGACTTTTAACGTCGGCGCAATGAGTTTGTGCAATATACAATGTCTGGCATCTTTTGGCGCCTTGTTTACGCCTCAATTTTAGCCATCGGTGGGCAATCGGTCATTTCCTGTACTTGAGAAAAATGACCACCACGTTGTGATGTCGACGGCATGGCGTACATGCATGTGCTGCCTTATTCCTCTTACGCTATACTGTTGATGATATAACCACCCGATTTCTCGTCATACTCCAATTCCAACAATTTATTCGCCTGTGCCGCCTCCAATAACTTTCCAAAGGTACGAAAACCGTGATAGGTTTCATTAAAGCCTGGCTTGCGCCGCTTCAGTGTTTGCTTGACCATTGAGCCCCACACTTTTTCTTCCGCACCACGCTCTTTGAACAAATCTTCGATCGTTTCCAATACAAGATCCAGCGCTTCTTGCTTTTTATCCTCTTCTGATTGAACGGTTGCCTGCGGCGTAGCTTTTTTGATTGCCGTCTTGCGCTTGGCCTTATGTTGTTTCTCAGTCTCTCGAATCAA
This sequence comes from Nitrosomonas sp., assembly GCA_021774205.1. GTDB lineage: Bacteria > Pseudomonadota > Gammaproteobacteria > Burkholderiales > Nitrosomonadaceae > Nitrosomonas. Next base: position 1,281 of record JAJFJI010000159.1, on the reverse strand, counting down.
ATCATCGTAATAGATAAATTCATCGCAATTGGAAATCAGTAGATCGGAGGTGGATTTCTTGACGCCAACCCCAATGACTACCTTATTGTTCTCGCGCAGTTTACTAACCAAGGCCGAAAAGTCGGAGTCGCCACTAATGATCACAAAGGTATCGACATGTGCCTTTGTGTAGCAGAGGTCAAGCGCATCCACCACCATACGAATATCGGCTGAATTCTTGCCCGATTGGCGCACATGAGGAATTTCAATCAATTCGAAAGCCGCTTCATGCATGGCTGCTTTGAATTCCTTGTAACGTTCCCAATCACAATAGGCTTTTTTAACAACGATATTACCCTTGAGTAGTAAACGTTCCAGTACCTTTTTGATATCGAATGCTGCGTACTTGACATCACGTACACCAAGCGCGATATTTTCGAAGTCACAAAACAAGGCCATATTTTGCGTTCTGCCATTACCGTTCATCATGTCTCCATTTTTGTATGGACTATAACAAGTTATAGTTTGGGTCTCTGTTTTATTGTTGTGAATATTCGAATATTCAGTGGTTAGAAGGAATTATCGCAGAAAATCGAGTGTATGTGAGAACCAGGCCAATCCTGTGAGATAAACAGTAGACATAGACACGCTAATTTTGATAAAAGCCACCTGATTACTGGAACCAAAACCATTCTGAACTGGTTTAACGTTAATCTTAATAGCAAAGCTTACACCACGGAAATATTGCTCTTTTTAGAAAAGGGGTAAGCGTATAAAAATCCCAAGGATTATGATTGAATTATTTTATATAAACAGCAAGTTATTAACATTTTTTGTGCTGCAATTAGATTGCACCACGTTCGAATCAATCGCAATGCTTGTTCACGATTTTAACAACAATCAGGAATTCTGTTGCAGTTGAGAAATTATTTTATAAATGCTAATCTTTCATTAATAGAATGATAGATTGTTATAGTAGACTAAATATTCATGAAAATACAAAAAGTTATCTTAAAATATTGTGTCCTTATTCAGCTGAGTGTCGTGATGACCTTCCTGGGAACAACTGCCTTTTCCTCCCACATTCAAGATAAGTCAGTTTACGGTTATTTAGAGCCAGTGACACTCTATCCAAATGAAATTCCATTAACTGCCAAATTAGATACAGGCGCTGTGACAGCGTCGCTTTCTGCAAAAGATATTCACTTATACCAAAGAAATGATAAAGACTATGTGAAATTTAAAGTCTCCCATCCAGATATCAAAGAAATACCGAAATATGATCTACCCGTTGAACATATT
>JAJFJI010000158.1 GCA_021774205.1 Nitrosomonas sp. | reverse complement strand
ATAGATCTTCAGACATGCACTACCTCATCCGTATCATATAAACTTGAGCGTATATAAAAAGTATCAAGTGGATTTGCTTTCTTTAACATGGTCCTCCAGCTCCTTGAATGATGGGCGCTCAGTAGTAAAGAGTACTTTTCTGCCGAATTCTACTGCCAGTGCAGGAGAATAGCCGTTAAGATTAGCTAGAAGGGTGATTTTGATGCATTCGTATAATTTCGTTGATTCATGCAATTGATGTTCGAGTTTGCCTGCCAAGGGGGTAACAAAACCGTAGGCCAGCAAAATGCCGAGAAAGGTTCCTACCAGCGCTGCGGCGATCAATATGCCCAGTTCGGCGGGTGGAAGATGGACTGACTCCATCGTATGCACGACACCCATAACTGCTGCGATAATTCCGAAAGCGGGTAATCCGTCACCCAGTTTTGCGACTGTATGTATGGGCACTTCACCTTCTTGATGGTGAGTTTCCAGTTCGCTGTCCATTAAATTCTCAATTTCCATTGTATTGAGATTGCCACTAACCATCAGTCGCAAATAATCGGTGAGAAATTCTATCGCATGATGGTCTGCAAGAATTGTTGGGTACTTTGTAAAGAGTGGGCTTTCTTCAGGATTATCAACGTCATCTTCAATCGACATTAATCCTTCCTTACGTATTTTTCCTAAGATGTCGTATAACAATGTCATTAATTCCATATACAAGGCCTTGGAGTATTTGGACCCTTTTAAGACGCCAGGTAGTGCTTTAAGAGTAGCTTTAATAGCTTTTCCCGAATTGCCGACAATGAAAGCCCCGGTTGCGCCGCCAGCAATCATGAGTACCTCGACTGGCTGCCACAGTGAAGCTAAATGTCCACCTGCAAGTGCAAAGCCACCAAATACTGAAATAATAACAACAAAATATCCGCCAATAACCAGCATGGTAAAAGTAATCCATAGAATATTGTGAATAGATCCACCGTTATCCGGTGGGACTTGTTGGAAAAAGTAACATGGTGCGGAGATTTTAAAAACTGGAGTAAAAGAGAATTTAGCCGGTATTTTTAATTAGTGATCATGCAAAAAAATAACGGTTTACTTTCCTATGCGCATGTTCAATCCGCTAAGTAAGCAATTCTAGGGTGAAGCGATTTTTTTTTGCGGTCACTTTTTTGTTTTATGTTTACGTTGCAGATGCTATAAGAGTAAAGAGTGGAATAGATAAAGAGTAAATAAATATCAATATCTTGCAGATTGTTTCAGGGGAATTGCATAAAGATAAAATGGGCACGCGGTGTTTTTAGCCGTAGATATCTTCATTGAATTTTTGCTGTATTTTCTCAACTTCTTTGCGATTTTCAATGAGGGCATTAACACAGTCAACATCTAGCTTTTCGCATGCAAGTTGTTCCAGCATTTCAAAGGATTTATCATTGCTCCAAGCATCCTTGTAAGGTCGGCGGGATGTCAATGCATCGAATACATAGGCAACAGCAACAATACGTGCCTCAAGTGGAATTTCTTTACTTAATTTTCCTTCCGGGTAACCGCTACCATTGATTGCTTCATGATGGAATTCGGCAATATTCTTTAAAATATTTATATTATCAATACCATCAAGCCCGAAGTTTGAAATAATTTCATCAATCATTTCTTTGCCTTTGCGTGCATGAGTATTCATGATGGTCCTTTCTTCATCATCAAGCGGGCCTGGTTTCAGCAGGATGCTGTCAGGTATTGCAATCTTGCCAATATCGTGTAACGGAGAAAATATAAAAATATGTTCAATATAATCGTCATCAAGCTTAAATTTTTCAGCCAATGCCTGAGCTATGATTCGGCTGTAACGCGACATACGATCCAAATGACTACCTGTTTCCGGGTCACGCAGATGAGTAATGCCGCTTGTAGTTTTCAGGGCAGCGCCCATGACTTTCAAGGTTGCGAGTTCGTTGACCACCATAAGTGACACCAAATGAGCATATACATCCAGATCACTCAATACTTTTTCAGTAAATGCATCACTTTTATAAGAATTAAAAAATAAAAAACCGATAAATTCGCCGCTATGAAACATAGGCAGGGTGTAACTGGCGGCATACCCCTGGCGCCCAATTCTCTGTGTATGTTCCTGTTTGCCGTTATCAAAAGTCACCAATTTGTTGATAACACGCGGGCGGTTATTTTTTAGTATTTCTTTGAGTGACGGCGCATCATCCAGTAATGTTTGGTAGTTCTCGAGTGGTTTATCGTCACCGCTGCTGTGTAAATAGGTTTTCAGTACCCGGGTTTCTGGGTCGTAAAGCGTGATGGCAATACGCGCAATGAAATTAAATTTTCTTGCAATGGCGCGATGTGCACTAATAACCTTATCTTTTAAAGGTAAGTGCTTATTTAAGTCTTCAAGTAAATCATGATGATCAAACATGATCCGGACCTTTTGTATTATTTGAAAATAATACAATTACTGTAACTGAATAAGGATTGATGTTTTTGTTGAGTATGAGCAGATTGATCCGCTTTTTTTATTAATTAAACTTAATAGTTACATATTCTTGCATGTTGAATATGGGAGGTCTTCTTATGTTTTTCAATTTTACTGAGAACTGTATAGTGGCAAGATTAATCATTGCGATCGCCAAAAAGAAAGTACAATAAGAATCGTTATCATTAAGACTAAAAATTGATTAATTATAGACAATTCAAGTATTGTGTTAGCAAACGTGATTAATCGGTATCAATTTACTGAACCGGTCAAAACAGTGGCATGGATTGTAAAACGCTTTGTAGATAGAGATGTGATTTTATCCAGTATCAGCGTTAACAATATCACTATCACTAGCATTTGCCATGTAAAGGTGGCAATGGAAAGATTGCTTGTGAAAAAATATCTGGAGCAACATCTCCTTTTTCCTAATCTAATGATTTAACACGAGATTTTCGTATTGATGGAGTCAGTGAGTCAATGAATATGATGAATTTTAAACCATTTTTTAGTGAGGCATCTACCTCACCGGCCAAGACATGGCTTGAAGCTTACCGTAAGGACTGTGATATGCAGGTCGAAGAGATTCCATGGGATGGATCTAAGGAATGGTCATTTGATCATCATTGTCTTCGGCATAAAACCGGTGGCTTTTTTAAAATAGTGGGTGTTCGGGCGACTGTGAATGGCGTAGAGCAGGTTGGGTTAGATCAGCCTCTAATTGACCAGCCCGAGATTGGTATCCTGGGATTTATTATTCGAAAGAGAGGGGAAGATACTGAGATCTTACTGCACGCCAAAGCAGAGCCAGGCAATGTTGGGCTCGTGCAAGTAGGACCTACAGTTCAGGCGACGGAAAGTAATTATAAGCGACGGCATGAGGGGAAAGAAACGCCCTACTTGGCGTATTTTTTAGCGTCGAAGGGGTCAATTCTCATATCAGATAGCCTCCAATCAGAGCAGGGCACGAGATTTCTAGGCAAGTATAACCGCAATATGATTGTTCAAGTTGATGATTCATTTGCTTTTAAATATACAGAACTCCATCAATGGTTTTTATTGAAAGACTTCTTGCCTATGCTGCTCCAGGATTCTCAGATTAATACAGACGCACGTTCAGTCTTGGTGAGCAGCAGTTGGTCAGCATTAACTCCAAATGGAAAACCTTTTTCTAGATCTGTAGGTAATGGAGACCTGGGTGAGGCTTTATATCATTCTTACAATATTCCTATCGGTGAAAGCATTTTTACTGAAGAAGAAATCTTAGGTCGTTTAGAAAAATTCCGGTTGGCTGCCAATTTTACGATTCAGCTCGTGGATCTCGATAAATTAAAAAATTGGGTGCTAACAAGTGATCGAATAAAGGCGATCGAAGGAAATGCATTTGAGGTGCGTCAATACCGAGTAAAATCGAGCGAGCGAGAAGTTACTGAGTGGGATCAGCCGCTAGTGGCTTCTGCTGAAGAAGGATCGGTTGTGTTGCTAGCGCAGG
>JAJFJI010000157.1 GCA_021774205.1 Nitrosomonas sp. | reverse complement strand
CCGCTGATACCAAATCCAGAAAATTGCGACCGCTAGCATGATACCCATGCCCAGCTTGTAGTACTTTGAGTCGTACCACAGGGACATGTCATAGTCCCGAGCGCCAGCAGCGCTGCTTGTTCCAATTGTTGTTGCCATGGTAGTAGTCTCCTTTCAAATTAAGTTGATTGAAGTAAATGTTTAGCCTTTGATTAAACAAACACCAAACAACACCCTATTTGGATTTACAATTCATAAATTAGTTCCCATTTTATTAATGCGGTTAAAATTCAAGATTTTTAATGGCCTCCTTTCAAATTAAATTGATTCAAATGTACCAACCCCACTTTTAAATGTATCGGGAAGATAGGTAGTAACCTGGACTGGAAAATAACAAAGAATATGATGTCATGATAATATCGCTTATATTGTCAGACAGTAAAATACTAACTATCTATAGTTTAATAGAAGGGGTCTATACTCCATTGCATTGCTTACTTTAACCGATGGAACTTCATCAAATCCGCTATTTTCTGGCCATTTGTGATCACAGGAGTTTTACCCGCGCTGCCGAGTTCAGTTATGTTTCTCAGCCTTCCCTAACTCATGCCATTAAAAAAATGGAAATGGAATTTGATGGAGAATTATTCACCCGAGACCGCTCTGGTTGCCTGCTGACACCGCTTGGCCACTTGGTGGAATCCAATTTCCGGAAGATTCTTCAAGATACGGTAACTACGAAAGCGGATGCCATCCGCTTTACCCGCCTAAACACTCATCCCATTACGGGTTGGCATGATGACAACCGTCGGCGCGCAACGCTTGAACCCTTGTTTCGCGCGCTACCAACAAGGCTATCCGAATATTGAGTTTGAACTCGTTATCGATAACGATCAATCGTTGCTGGAAAAATTAGAACCAGGCCAGCTTGACCTTGCAATTACCCCAGCTGAGCTGACACTCAGATCGGCTTATCAGACAAAATTACTGTACACTGAACGCTATGTCGTCGCTTTCACCAAAGCACACCGGTTTAACCAACTAGATTCTATCGACCTAAAAGATATTCCAAATCGAACCCTATTTAGACCGCTTGAACTGCGAGTTACGCGAGAATTTAAGGGCGATTTGCCAAAATCAGGAAATCAACTTGTATGCCGCTTACCGCTGCAATAGCGAAGAAGGGATCTTCAACCTGGTGTGCGCGCAGGTATAGGCATAGTTTTATTGCCGGAATACTTGATATCCCAAAATTGCGGGGATATTAACTAGCGTTATTTGGCTAATCCAGAAATTAACCGCAAGGTAAAGGTTCACTTTCTTAAGCAAAGACAAAAACAATCGGCGATATCCAGTTTTGTCGCATGCTTGGAATTATCTTTAAATTAAATAAATCATTGTTGGTTCAACTGCTTTATTACTTGTGACCTATAAGTTCAAGATAATCGTCAAATCAAACATACATAAATTAATGAGGTTATCTACGTGATATAAAAAATAGCGCTATCCATTGTATGGATAGCGCTATTGGCTTAACTCATCACTGTATTATATTTAGTTGGAAAGAAAGTGCGTGGATTGGCAAGTAGCAACTCTTCATCCAGTTCAAAATACTTATAAAGATTTTATGTTGAGTCTAACCCCACAAAGGTACCAAATATTGCGCATGAATCTCCGCTACTGACACTTGACAGCACCCTATTCATCCCACAAAGTCGCCACTGAATACCCTAACTCTGGTGCATCCCAGAATTCACCAGTTATGAGGCGTCTTTTTTCTTCAAGTACCGCAATTTTTTTCATGTCTTCATTCGACAATGAAATGGTCGCGGAATCGAAGTTTTGTTTCAGCCGAGCAGGGTTTACTGATTTTGGTATAACGGAAGTGCCTCTTTGAATTGCCCATCGGATAAGCACCTGAGCAGATGAAAAGCCATTGGCATGGGCAATTTCAACTATAGTGGGATTCTCTAATAAACTGGGCTCCTTAGGATCTTTAAATTGTGGTGGTCGATCATTAGATCCTAAAGGTGAGTAGGCAGTCAAAACAATATTTTCTTTATCGCAAAATTCCAGCATTTCTGGTTGCTGATGAAATGGGTGCAGCTCTACTTGGTTTACCTCTGGCTTTATCTCGCAATCATCCAGAAGTTCTCTAATTTTTTTTATACTAAAATTTGAAACACCGATATGTTTGCTTAATCCATCTTTTGCGCATGCTTCCATCGCCTCCCAAGTAGCAGCCGTTGATGCATCATCGAGAGATAAAAAATCATTGACTGATGAAGGAAATTGCACACCTGGTTTTAAAGCAACCGGCCAGTGAATTAAATACAAATCAAGATAATCTAGCTGAATATCTTTGAGTGTTTTTTCCAAAGCCGGTCTAACGTCTTTTTTCAAGTGAGCATTGTTCCATAATTTTGAGGTCACCTACAGGTCTTCTCTTGTTACATCTCCGGAATCAAAAGCATCGACAAATGCCTGACCTATTTCAGGCTCGTTTCCATAAAACGCAGCACAATCTATATGTCTTTATCCAATTTTTATGGCTTCACGAACTACATCATAAACTTCTCCAGAATCGGACTTCCAGGTACCAAGTCCCAAAGCAGGCATTTCATCGCCATTTCTAAATATAAATTTATTCATTTTTATTAAATATCAAGTTGAAGAAGCGCTAGTATATTTCGATTTATACTTTGCGGGAAAAACTGAGTTAATTCCACGGCACTTTTTCCTCGTTAAATATTGTGTCATCCACTCCGGCTCCCTTAAGTCCGTTTGCCGGTGCCTGAATGAAAACATAATAAAGATCTTCATTACCTGTATTCCACCAAGAGCGTTTCGCATCTGGGTCAACTTTTACTACGCTCCCTTCAGTAACTGTAAAGCGAACCTCATCTATCATCATTTCTCCGGTTCCCCTTAGAAAGATATGTAACTCTTCATTGTTTTTATACGAATGAAAAAAACTCATGCCTGTGTTTGGTGCATCCTTGTTCAATGACGCTTTCATGGATGTCAAGTTAACAAGATCACCTAGAAATAACTTACCGACTATAGGAACGGAGAGTCCTTCAGGTGCAAATTTGTATTGATCCAGATCGTTCAATTTTCCTGCTTCTACCAATGATTCTGTCGAAATATTGCTTTAAACGTAAGCAGAGCAGACAATTGTAGACACAAATGACACATTATCGTACCTTTGCTGGAATATACATTGTATTCAGTTAAGGGTACCAGGAGAGCATAAAAAATACGGAGTACTTTGATTAGACTCCAATAACTAAACACAACAAAATTAAATGGAACTGTAAATGCCATTAATAGAGAACAACCTTAAATCAAATTTAATTAATGCGTTTTTCGAATGTGATTTAAAACAATTACAAAAAGATT
>JAJFJI010000156.1 GCA_021774205.1 Nitrosomonas sp. | reverse complement strand
GATTTCCTTTGAAAAACCTATTGAAACTATTTGGGTTTATGAATTAAATTGGCAATTCCTTCTTCCAAATAATTTGGATAGGGATTGTTTGCGCTATTAGTTTATCGTCATTGGTAAATGTCTAATAGAGAATCTGGGTTAGCATGGATAAATAGTTGTCATAAAAGAAAATTATAACCCTCTCGTTTATTGGTAAAATCGCTACAGTGAAAATGCCGACAAGCCTAGCAAACCAATGCAAAATTCTTTTATCCGCATATGATTGCATAGGTAATAATGAAAAAATATTCCTCAATACCGGTGAAAATTTTTATTTGGAGAAATAAATCAATATGAAAGACCTGCGCGGAAAGGCGTTACTCGATGATTCAGCACTGACTAAGTCAACCGCTTTTTCGCGGGAAGAGCGAGATCGGCATGGTTTACGTGGTTTGTTACCCTATGATGTGGCGGATATTGGCAAGCAAAAAAAACGTGCGCTCGAAAACATGCGCCGAAAAAACACCAACATAGAAAAATACATTTTTTTAACTGCGTTGCTAGACCGTAATCAACGTCTTTTCTACCGCACCATGATAGATCATATGGATGAGATAATGCCATTGGTTTATACCCCAACAGTAGGAGAGGCATGTAAAGAATTCGCGCATATTTTCAGAAGACCCCAAGGGCTCTATATTACACCAGAGGATCGTGGAGATATCGCTTCACTGCTAGAAAATTGGCCAGAAACCGATATTCGAATAATTGTAGTGACGGATGGGGAGCGTATTCTGGGCCTTGGCGATCTTGGTGCAAATGGGATGGGAATTCCGATTGGAAAAATCGCTTTATATGTTGCCTGTGCGGGCATTCATCCGGCGCATTGCATACCAATAATGCTTGACGTGGGCACCAACAATGTTCCTCTACGTGAGGATCCTTTATATCTGGGTTATCCGTTTCCACGCTTAACGGGAAATGCTTATTTTTCACTAACTGAAGAGTTCGTTAGCGCGATTCAATCACGGTTTCCTAATGCATTGATCCAATTTGAAGATTTTCTTGCGCCTAACGCCTTTCATTTGCTGGAACGCTATCAAAAGCAGGTTCGTTGTTTTAATGATGATATTCAAGGTACCGCAGCCGTCACCCTAGCGGGTATCTATACATCATGCCGCATTACCCGAAAGAAATTTTCCGATTTAACCATCATGTTTTTGGGCACTGGTTCAGCAGCAAGCGGAATTGCTGAACTCGTTTTCAACGCATTCCGCTCGGCAGGCTTATGCGAGCAAGCCGCGCGCAAAAAAATTTGGTTTATTGATAGAAAGGGGTTAGTCGTGTCTACTAGTGAAAATATTAAACCGCGTATTAAATCATACGCACATGAGTATACGCATGAGCCACTAAGTTTCCATGACGCGATAGCCGACATTAAACCGGATGTTCTTATTGGCGCGACAGGCGTAGCGGGAACTTTCAATGAAAGTATCGTGCGCCAGATGGCTAAAGTCAACGAACACCCTGTCATTATTGCGTTATCAAATCCAACTTCACATACTGAATGCACCGCGGAAGAAGCCTATAAATGGAGTGATGGCCGAGTAGTTTTTGCCAGTGGCAGTCCTTTTGCGGCCGTTCAATATGGCGGCAAAATATTCCACCCAGCACAAGGCAATAACGCGTACATATTTCCAGGGATCGGTCTTGGCATACAGGCAAGCGCAGCGCGTCTGGTTTCTCAAACCATGTTCCTTGCCGCGGCGGAAGTGTTGGCGAATAACGTTTCGGAACGGGAAATTGCTATGGGTGCAATTTATCCGCCACTCACACAAATTCGTGAAGTGTCACTCGCGATAGCAGTAGCGGTTTGTCATGTCGCTTTTAGTGAAGGTTTAACTGACACAAATCTGCCAGATGATCTTGACACTTATGTGGCTTCTTTGATGTACGAGCCGAACTACTAAAGATTTATAAGTTGCCATGAAGGTAATACTAAGATGCATCCTTATATTTTCTATTGTTATGTTGCTTCCTCTGAAAGTATGGGCATCTGGATCACACTTAATCGTTCAATTACCATGGGATCACCAATTTCAGTTTGCTGGTTTTTACCAGGCATTATGGCAAGGTTACTATAATGAAGTCGGTATTGAAGTCGAAATACGCGGCGGGTTTAATGATGAAGGAAAAATCATCAACGCAATCGATGCGATCGCCCGTGGTAAAGCGGATATTGCACCGCTGGATGGCTTGTCACTACTAATTGCCCAAGACCAAGGAGCGAATATCGTTGCCCTGGCACCAATTTTGCAGCGAACTCCCTGGGCTTTCCATAGCTTAAAAGAAAAACAACTCGACACGCTTTCAGATTTGGCCAAAGCATCGGTCGCTGTTTCCCCAGACAGCATTTATATTTTCAAATTGCTGTTGCAATATGAATCACTTACACCTAATCCAAGATTAAGAGCGCATGTTCCACCCACGATTGATAGCTTAGTAAACGGCGCGGTAGAAGTTATACCAGGTTATGCAGACAGCACCATTTGGCTTGCAAAACAAAAGAATATTCCACTTAATACACTTTATGCAGAAAATTATGGCATTGATTTTTATGCTGATGTTATTTCCGTAAATCGTGACAAACTGAGAAATGATCCTGTTTTAGTTGAAAAATTTTTACAAGCGACACTACGTGGCTGGGAATTTGCATTAAATAATAAAGAAGAAACCATTAAAAAAATTATCAGCACATACCCCAGAAAATTTCAAGTGACTGATATTACGGGATTCAATCGCCATTTTGCCTCTCATTTTCAACAACTGTCACGTTACCCACAAGTTCCATTAGGCAACAATGATCCCGAACGTTGGGCACACATGCATGATGCACTAAAAAAAATCGGTGTGATAAGTGGAAAGTTTGATATGACGCGTCAGCTATCCACACCCGCTTCCACCAATGAAAACCAATACGACTGGTTATTAATTACGCTTCTGATCTCATCACTCGCAGCGGTTACTTTATTGGCGGTTTGGCCGGGTCAGCGCCATCTGGGGTATTTGGCACTCTTAATATCGGTAATTTTTATATTGACAATCCTATATTTTGCCGTGACGCTATACCAAGAGCAGGAAATTGAAAATAAAAAAAAGGAAACGCTGATTAAGCTTTTAACGGTGCGTGTACAGCTGGAAGAATCAATTACTAGCACTTTTTTTCTGCTCAAAGGTTTGATTACGCATATCAAATTGAACCCAGGTTTAACCCAGACTGAATTTGAGCAAATTTCCCGGCAATTAATCGACGATCAACCTAACATTAATAATATTGCCGCTGCACCCGATCTAATCGTCCGTATGGTCTATCCACTCGAAGGAAATCAGCAAGTAATGAATCTTGATTACCGTCAACTACCGGCGCAATGGCCCAGTGTTTTGGAAGCCAAAGAATCTGGCCAGCTAGTGCTTGCTGGTCCGGTTCAGTTAGTTCAAGGGGGTGTCGGCCTTATTGGTCGATTGCCTGTATATATTCAGGATATATCTGGACAGCGTAAATTTTGGGGAATAGTTTCAACCGTCATGCCTGTGGATGCATTTTATCGCGCTGCGGGATTATATGATACTAGCCTCGGATTGGAGTTTGCCATCCGCGGAAAAAACGGAATGGGCAATAGAGGCGAAGTTTTCTTTGGTAATGGGGAATTATTTAGCCATGACCGTTCTGTCATGATGGACATAATGATACCCGGCGGCCTCTGGCAGATTGCCGCCAAACCCACTGGTGACCAGACAGCATTTTCAGAACCCGTTTTAATTATTTATCTGCTTGCTTCAATTAGCGTATTTCTTGCCATCATTTCCTTCTATATACGCAGAAACCACGAATACCAGTGGCGAAAGAATGAATCACATATTTCGTATCTTGCCTATCACGATAGTCTAACTGGTCTACCTAATCGCACACAGTTTACGGAAGAACTGGACCGAGTATTAGCGCATGCTAAGCGTTCTGGCAATACAATTGCTGTATTAATGCTGGACCTGGATAATTTTAAACAAATCAATGACACGCTGGGTCATGCAGCCGGTGATGAAACATTAATAGAAGTTTCACGGCGACTAAAAAATCGGATACGAAAAGAAGATCATATCGCCCGCTTGGGTGGAGATGAATTCGTAATTATCCAGCGCGACTTGAAAACTACTGATGATGCAGTAACTTTCGCACAAGAACTCATTGTTTCGTTGTCACAGCCCTACGACATCAAACAGACCAGATTTATCAGTGGTGCAAGTATTGGGATTGCTATCTGGCGCCCAGGGGAAAAGATTGAAGCCAACTTACTTGAAGAGGCCGATATTGCCCTATACAAAGCAAAAGATAAAGATCGTGGAAGCTATGCTTTTCATACTAGCGAAATGACACGTGAAATTCAACGTCGCGTTGATTTGCACAATGAACTCGAAACAGCTTTAAACACAGACGCGCTTTTTCTCGTTTATCAACCTCAAATTGATATCAAGAATAACAAGCTGATTGGCACTGAAGCACTGCTGCGCTGGAAACATCCTATTCATGGATATATCTCACCCGCTGAATTTATTCCCATTGCTGAAACACACGGCATGATGCATCGATTAGGGCTTTATGTGTTAAAAGAAGCCTGTGAAGCACTTGTTCGTTGGCGTAATGGTGGATTATTTCACAAAGTAATGGCTGTCAATATCTCTTCCGGTCAATTGAACAATAAAGTCTTTGACAAAGAACTCATTGAGCTAATAGATAAAGTTGGCTTACCTGGAGACGCTCTAGAACTGGAAGTTACCGAACAAGTTATTGTTCAACCCCGAGCAAATAATGGCTTGATTCTTAAAGTATTGGCAGCGAAAGGTATTAAACTTGTCATGGATGATTTTGGAACTGGTTATTCTTCCTTGCCGACTTTGAAGCACTGGCCTTTTCACCGCCTAAAGATTGCTCAAACGTTTGTACGCGGTATGCTTACCGATCCAAATGACCGAAAAATTGTTTTGGCAACCATTGGCCTTGCTGAGAATCTAGGATTACAGGTAATTGCCGAAGGAGTAGAAAAAACGGAACAAATGGCATTCCTTAAACAAAACGGCTGTTACCTAATTCAAGGATATCTGTTAGCACGCCCGATGCCCGAGAAGAAACTGCTTGACTGGATACACGAGAATTATCCAAATAAATTAACCACGCCATCTAGGCCAACATGATTGATACGGTATGTAGCTTTTTCCTGGACGATGGGTTTTGCATGATAGGCAATACTAATACCTGCCTCCGCCATCATTTTTAAATCATTAGCGCCATCTCCGATAGCAATTATTTGCTCCCGTTTCAATCCAAGTTCATCGCGCATATGCCTCAATGCCTCAGCTTTCCCACCTGCATCGATGATCTTTCCTGTTACTTTTCCGGTTATCCTATTATCTGATATTTCGATAGTATTAGCCGCTGAATAATTCAACCCCAATTTTGTTTTTATTCGATCGGTGAAAAAAGTAAAGCCGCCGGATATAACCATCGTCTTGAGACCAGCTGTTTTAACACATTTAAGCATTTTTTCTGCGCCCGGATTCAACCGAACGCGCTCATCATATACTTTTTGCAGTGCATCCTGATGCAGTCCTTCCAACAAAGCCGTTCTCCGTTTCAGGCTCTCGGCAAAACCAATTTCACCGCGCATAGTACTAAGTGTAATGGATGCTACCTGCGGTTTAATATTATGCATATCGGCAATCTCATCAATTGTCTCTATCGCAAGTAAGGTTGAGTCCATATCCATTGCGATTAAACCAAAATTACTCAGCTGCTTTGTTCCATCAACAAATGCATAATCCAGGCTGGCATTAGCGCAGTATGGCGCAATATCTTTGTTTTGCTCAACATTTAGCAGACGAAAGGCTTGGCCAGTAATACGTTGAATTTGGTCTGCGCCGGAAAGCTTGGCGAGTGATCTCAAGTCATGGTTTTCAATATCTATTCCTTGGATAATTAGATGCATGGATATGATGAGACTTTATTAGTCATTTAATTGAAAGTAGGAAGGGAATTATTCCATTCGATAATTTGATTCCGGCCTGCATGTTTGGCTGCGTAAAGTGCGCTATCAGAAGCTTTTATTAGGTCTGCCGGGCACTCAAAATTTGCATTGCCATCCATATTAGCCGCAACACCAATAGATGCGGTTACTTTTACGATACGGCCATCCTCAAGTTGATGTGAAATTGCAGCGATACTATCCTTTAAACGTGCCAAGAGTTTTCTCGCAGCGGAAAGCGTCGTTCCTGGCAAGATCAGAGCAAATTCTTCACCCCCATAACGGCAAAGTGTATCGTCCTGGCGAATTTGATTAAGAATTGTTCTTACGGTAGCAATGAGGAGTGCGTCACCGGCTATATGTCCATAGGTGTCGTTGATTTTCTTGAAATGATCCAGATCAATCATAGCAATGGTAAGCGGCAAAGAATGCTGCGATGAAAGGTAAAATTCACGTTGCAGCGCTTCATCAAAGTACCCTCGGTTTCGTGCGCCCGTTAATCCATCATGTTGCGATTTCTCTTCCAATTCCCGTACTTTGGACAGGTTTTGTATCGCTAGTAATTCTCTCGCTTCAGCCATGATTCCAGCTATTTCCTCTGGTTGATGAATGGTAATTTCAAATAATTCTTCAACCATGACCAATTCGGTCGCCATGTTGTCGATCACGTCCATCAACGCGATGTTGTCAAGATTCAGCCAGTTTTTTGCTGCTTCAGTGGCAACGGCAATCTTCTTAGCATCCCCTGGATCTATGAAATAGTCGGCAACATGGCGCGAAACGGCAACGCAAGCAGGAATACTTGGACCAATTTCCTTAGGCGGGGGTTGATTATGGCTGGTCAGGCACGCCATCGCAATGTAATCGGGCAAATGCCATTTTTTCAGCAATGCATGTCCAAGTTCATCATGCCCGACTTCGAATGTCTCACGTTCCATTTGCAATAGCTCATCATGATTTATTGTGGAAGAAAAAACTTCATTGTATTCCTCAGGCATCATGGCGCCAAATGCGAGGATACCGATATCTTGCAACAATCCAGCAAGAAACAAATCATCCAGCGTTACGAGTCCCGCCTTTATTCCCAGTGCACGGCTGGCAAGCGCTGTTGTAATGGAACGGCGCCAGAAATTGTTGTTATCGAATGCTGCGTGGTATTGCCCTGATTGTTTTATTAACGAATTTGTCAAAGAAAAAGACAATGCAATAACGGTAACTGCATGCGTGCCAAGTATACTAACCGCCTGACGCACATTGGTTGCGGTACGACGTGATTTATATATCGGTGAGTTTGCTGTCTTCAGTATCTTTGCGGTTAACGCCGGGTCTAGCGCAATATATTGACAAGCTTTATTAATGTCGGCATCGGGATCATTAGCCAGATCAATGATTTTGAGTGCAATAGCCGGTAACGTTGGCAATGTTGTGCATGATCGTAAGCGTTGCGTTAAATTATTATTCACTACCTTTTCCTTATTGACGCACGTTATAAAATCAGGAAATGTTTTTTAGAAACTTTTGATCTTGCATGTGATTCTACTTTAAAGTGCAATTTTACCCTATTGGAATATCTGGAAAAGAACCAAATTGACTGGAAAATAGTTTCAATTTCCGAGTTAGCATAAATTGCCGCTATTGTCTGTTTATTTTGACTTTAGACAAACAGTCCAGCGATAATCAGCACTACCAGGCTTGAAATAATCCGCAATGAGAAAATTACAAAGGAGTGAAACGTGGACTTTGGCATAAAAGTTGGAACCCCGGAAAAGCAACGTGGCGCGTGCGTCGTCGTGGGTGTGTTTGAATCGCGCAAACTAACTGATCCAGCAAAAGTTCTGGATAATGCGACTGATGGATACATTAGCAACATCTTACGCCAGGGTGATCTGGAAGGAAAAGCAAATACCACTTTGCTGCTACATAATATTCCAAATACCCTATGCAAGCGGGTGTTATTAATTGGACTTGGCAAGGAACAGGAGTTTGGCGATAAAGCTTATCTTGACGCAATCCGTGCTGCCTTTAATGCGTTGCATAAAACAGGCGCGGCTGATGCAACATTTTTTCTGACTGAAATTCCTGTAAAAGAAAGGGAAGATGCATGGAAAATTTCCCAGGCGATTTTAGTAGGGACGCAAAGTATCTATCGTTTCGATAGCCTAAAAAGCATGCCAGAAAAAAACAAGCCACATCTGCGTAAAGTCATATTGAATGTAGTAAATAATTCTCAACTAACGGTTGGCAAGGAAGCAATTCAACAGGGACAAGCCATTGCACACGGCATGAATGTAGCAAAAGATCTGGGCAATATGGCCCCAAATATTTGCACGCCGGCTTACCTGGCCAAACAAGCCAAAGATATGGCCAAAACACACAAGCTTAAAGTTTCTGTGCTGGAACAGAAAGATATGGAAAAGCTTGGTATGGGTGCGTTGTTGTCAGTTGCGCAAGGTAGCCGCCAGCCAGCCAAACTGATTGTGGCAGAATACCGGGGACGGGGAAAAATGGAGAAGCCCGTGGTGCTTGTCGGTAAAGGGGTTACCTTCGATACTGGTGGCATTTCATTGAAACCAGGAGCAAATATGGATGAGATGAAATATGACATGTGTGGTGCGGCCAGTGTATTTGGCACATTGACGGCAATCGCAGAAATGAAGCTTCCCATCAACGTCGTGGGCATTATTCCGGCAACAGAAAACATGCCGGACGGCAATGCGACCAAACCGGGCGATGTTGTAACCAGCATGTCTGGGCAAACAATCGAAGTACTTAATACGGATGCTGAAGGTCGATTAATTTTATGTGATGCACTGACCTACGCAGAACGTTATAAGCCAGATGCGGTGATTGATGTTGCCACACTTACCGGCGCGTGCGTTATTGCACTGGGACATGTAGCAACGGGCTTGATTAGCAATAATAACGAGCTGGCTCAGGAGTTGCTGCATGCTGCTGACAATGTCAATGACCGTGCCTGGCAAATGCCGCTTTGGGATGATTATCAGGATTTATTAAAGAGTAATTTTGCAGATATGGCTAATATTGGTGGACGTGCTGCAGGAACAATTACTGCCGGTTGTTTCTTATCACGATTTGCCAATAAATACCGTTGGGCGCACCTGGATATTGCGGGCACCGCATGGAATTCAGGTAAAGAGAAAGGGTCAACTGGGCGACCGGTTCCGTTATTGGCCCAGTTTTTAATTACGCGAGCCACAGCGACAAGTTAGTAACTGTAATTTTTTATCTCAGAGGACACCAAGAAAACTTGTTTTAACTTTCGGTGTCCTCTACCTTTATTTTAGATAAGATAAACTAAATACTTTCTTACTGATCAATGACAGAAATCTATTTCTATTCTGGCGCGGCTGACAAGTTTTATACGGCCTGCCGATTAAGCGCAAAGGGAGTGCAACAGGGTTTAAAAGTAATGATTTATACCCTGGATACAGCGCTGATTGAGCGGCTTGATAAATTACTTTGGACTTTTTCGCCAACCAGTTTTATTCCTCACAGCCGTGTTCATGATAAGCTGGCCAATGTAACACCCGTTATACTCGGTCATGAAATAGCACAGGTAAGGCATCATGACGTATTGCTAAATCTTCATGATCAGTATCCACCTTCATTTGATCGTTTCAACCGATTAATTGAGATTGCAAGTATTAAACCAGACGATAAAACAGCCGCACGCAAGCGCTACCAGTTCTATCAGGAAAATGGGTATAAAATCTATCATTACAGGCTAGACAATTAACTTTCTATAATTATCGCTAATGATTCAAGATCATAATACGTCAACAGATTTCGACGATGAAGAAATCCTGAATAAAGTAAACAGCTTATTAAATAAGCATCAAAATCCGGCTAATACACCTGATGGCTTGTGTGATGTCCTATCATCTGATTTAGATTACACGCAAAAATCTGATGGCGCATTACAGCAAGCACCACAATCATCCAGCAACGAAATCCCGACACTGACCGATGTCGTCATTTTGCATCCGGTTACTATGCCGGCGCAATCTGAATGTGCAATATCATTGCAACAAATCTTGGATGCAGCATTACAGGAAGTGGAAATTGATCTCAATACCACGGATCGGATAGCGTTACTCCAGGCACTAGAAAAACGGTTAATCAGTAATATTTGAAAAAACCTGCTAGTTTTTTTACGCTAAGCGGGAATCAGCTCAATCAACACCATACTCGTATCCCTACCTTCCGTTATAATAGCAAGCTTTTTGTATCTATATACGCCTGATCTTCATGGAACTTGCAAAAAGCTTTAATCCCAGCCAGATTGAGAACCATTGGTATTCCATATGGGAATCAGCGGGTTATTTCAAACCAACCGCAACCGGTGCCGATCCATATTGCATCATGCTTCCGCCACCCAACGTTACGGGCACGTTGCATATGGGTCATGCATTTCAGCATACCCTGATGGATGCGCTGATTCGCTATCATCGGATGCTTGGATGTAACACGCTGTGGCAACCCGGAACAGATCATGCCGGTATTGCAACCCAGATTGTCGTCGAACGTCAACTGGACCAACAAAATATCGATCGCCGTGAGCTAGGGCGCGAAGCATTCCTTGAACGCGTATGGCAATGGAAGGAAGAGTCCGGCTCTACCATTACCCGACAAATGCGGCGCTTGGGAACTTCCTGTGACTGGTCACGTGAACGCTTCACTATGGATCCGACGTTATCCCGTGCAGTAACTGAAGTGTTTGTACGGTTATATCGCGAAGGACTGATTTATCGTGGCAAACGACTGGTTAACTGGGATCCGGTATTGCAAACCGCCGTTTCTGACCTGGAAGTCGTGTCGACAGAAGAAAATGGATCCCTCTGGCATATTCGATATCCATTAGAACAAGATAAATGTGAAAATAACTTTGCAAACGAGAGCCTAATCGTTGCTACTACACGACCGGAAACTATGCTAGGGGATATGGCCGTTGCTGTTCATCCCGAAGATATCCGTTACCAGCATATGATCGGCCGCCATGTGCGATTGCCATTATGCGAACGAAGCATACCCATTATATCAGATGAATATGTCGATCCGGCATTTGGAACAGGTTGCGTAAAAATCACACCAGCGCATGATTTTAACGACTATCAGATGGGACAACGGCATCAGCTGGTACCGTTAAATATTTTTACGCTGGATGGAAAAATAAATGATCTTGCCCCGACCGAATATCAAGGCATGGATCGTTTTGAAGCTAGAAAAAGAATCCTTGCCGATCTGGAAGCGCAGGGGCTACTCTTTGAGACCAAACCGCATAAATTAATGGCCCCACGTGGTGACCGCACCAATACGATTATTGAACCAATGTTAACGGATCAATGGTATGTCGCGATGGAAGGACTGGCTCAGCAAGGACTTGAAGCAGTGGCGAATGGTGACGTCAAATTTACACCGGATAATTGGCATCATGTTTACAATCAATGGCTAGAAAATATACAGGATTGGTGTATTTCTCGACAGCTATGGTGGGGACACCGAATTCCAGCATGGTATGACGAGGACGGTAATATAACCGTTGCACACAGCCTGGAAGAAGCGCAACAACTAACTGGCAAGAACAACCTAAGACAAGATGAAGATGTGCTGGACACCTGGTTTTCTTCTGCGTTATGGCCATTTTCAACATTGGGCTGGCCTGAAGAAACGCCAGAAGTTAAAACCTTTTTACCAACCTCAGTGTTGATAACAGGTTTTGACATCATCTTTTTTTGGGTCGCGCGGATGGTGATGATGTCCCTGCAT
>JAJFJI010000155.1 GCA_021774205.1 Nitrosomonas sp. | reverse complement strand
AAGTTGCGTAGCTATTTGATCTTTTGCATCCTCAGGAAGTTCAGTTAAATTGATTAGCCTGATGCGCGGAATTATCCTGGAAACCGCAGTTGGATCGCGTTTAGCGTGCGTTGTGCTTTGTTTCTGACAAGACGCAATGCGGTGTAATAGCACATGCTATTGCAACGAATTGTAATGCCGGTAGAGGCAAAGGAAAATGTGCTAAAAGCGTCATCGTGATAGTCATCCAGAAGGAGAATGGCTTGACACCGAGTATGTGCCTAAAATTTATATAGTTGCATGTGCTTTATAGCGGCCAATTTTAAGTACCATATAAAATTATTTTTGATTTTTTGTTGTCGCCTTACAATTCAAGTTAACCAATTGATTTTATTCGTTTTCTGATGCGTCCCCTCTGGCTGTATCTGGCGTGTTTCACCGCGATTATTCAAGGAGAAGAAGTGTTAACTGCGGATTTTAGGTTTAATGCTTCTGGTTCTGATACATTCTGTTGCCGCTTATATTATCAGTCATTATGTTGACAAGAAGGCAAGCCGCTTCTTAGATGTTAAATAATGGCCGAACGAAAAAAACATGGAAGTAATGTGATTGAGTGACATGGAGAGATGCTAATTAAAATCGCAAGTCATTGGAAGTAAAAATATTTGATTCTTATCATTCAGCAAAAAAATTTTAATTTTGTGGAGTTGAACAAGAGAATTCGTCTCCAGTGAATGATTGTGCCGCCAAGTCTTGGGAGCCATCAAAGTGAATTACTTCAATTGAGGTAGCCACAAACCTAACAACATTACATACTGACGCTGATATTAAGCGTTTTTTTGACGCTGAAATATCTTATAGGTGAGGGAATAACGAAAATCTTGAAAATCCAAGGAAGCCGGCAGAATCGTGATTAAGGGATACGTGGGTGCGCAACATGAAACGTCTGTTACAGGAAACTTGCAACGAAATCTCTGAAATCACGGAAAAGCGATTGAGTGATAAAGAACTAGTCAGCCTACAAAACGCTACCGCAATATTTTAACATGCGGAGAAAAAGAACTGCCGGTCACCACTCACACCCAGTAGTTAGGTCCCTACAATAGAGCGCTAACTACTGGGAAACATGAGGCTTAAGTCGAAGGGAAATTACATCATCATGTCGACGTTGTTATGAGTCATCCGCCGCATCGTCAAAAAACTGTATTTCAAAAATGCAATCGAAATAGAGTGGATCGCCTGGCAAAAATGCATAGTCTGTCCCGTCAATCAT
This sequence comes from Nitrosomonas sp., assembly GCA_021774205.1. Lineage (GTDB taxonomy): Bacteria > Pseudomonadota > Gammaproteobacteria > Burkholderiales > Nitrosomonadaceae > Nitrosomonas. Next base: position 2,717 of record JAJFJI010000155.1, on the reverse strand, counting down.
GCCAGATACTCGTACATTACCTGAGCTGTTTGCAAATTTACCCCATCCCCCAATAAATGAGTTTCCCTCTCTGCCCGCGCCGGTTATGGCAGTAATTGGTACGCCATCAATCGTGGTGGTTTCTCTTAACACTGGTTGTGCTGTAAACTTTCCTTGGGCGACGATGGTGCCGTCGGGAAAGTTAAGAAAAGTAGTGCCAATAAAACCGGCACCACCGCCACTATCAGGCTCCGCATCTGAGAAACAGTCGGTTGATATCCCAATCACTTCGTTGCTTTGCAAATCAACCATTTCAACATCATGGCAAACTACATCTCCATCTACATTTGGGACGTTGTCTACTCTTCCCTCTCCCGAACCCGGCGTATACGCTTCGCTCCAGCCAATTAACTTTATTAACAGACGCTGCTGGTCATAAGCATTATGTTTGTGGTGCTTTCCATCGCTATCTCCTTTTTCAGTAAAAAGATCTTGAAGGCTCATATCTCCTGCTACAGAAACGTTAGAAAGAATATACAAAGAAATGAATAATAAGGCCCAAATACTTGTTTTTTTGATCATGACTGATCTCCTTTAAATGTTATAGTAACCAAACGATATTTTATAACTACATAAATTTAAATCTTTATTTAGTGACTAAGTGAGTGAAACTGCGTCTATAAAATTATTTAAATCATCGGTCAAGCAGACCATAAAACCGCCTTGGATTTCTACTTTGCACGCAATTACGCAAACATTGATGCAGAATAAATGTGTTTTGTCAAGACAATCACATTGGTTTTATTATATTACTTTGCCAACATTTTATCCATCTAACTTTGTAATTATTTACAATTTAACTTCAATTATTTTAATAGGTTAGTACGACAAGTGTATATTTGTTAACTCTGTTTGTGAAGTCAAAAAATTGAAATTATTTTTGGATATTTTGTTCATAAGTACCTGTTGTTGTCCGCGGATGCTATAGTGCTGACACATCACCTTCCGCTACGTGCCAGCTCATCGATAAAATGCCGCTGTAAATTTACGTTATCGTCTCCGCTTCAAATCTTGTTCATTCCAACCGCATGAATCTAGGTTAGTAATTGTCAGTCTTTGTGTTCAGTTTGGATGATTGTCAGTGCCTTACCGCAGATAACGCCAAATATTAAGCGCAATGCGTGCAATACAGATAACCGCAAACCGAATCCTGGGGGCGCGCATGACCTAATCCTAATATGTGCGATACTGAAGTCACTCGGTTTTGAAGCGCTGGCAGAGGCTATGCAAAACACAATAACTGGACAGATTAATTTAATTTTATAAAGCCAAGGCGGGTCAGCTATAATCTGTTGGTTTGTAACTAAAGGCTTCAATAAACCGTTTTTCTGGTAGAAACATAGATGAGTTAATAACTATCCATGTTTTGTACCTTGATGTGGATTGATTTCATCATTGTTACAATAAAATTTCTTAAATAGAAAGGAGGGGCCATGCGAATTTCATTAATCACAGCGATGTTTTTGCTTTTTTCCGTATTTAGTCTGCTTTCTGGCTGTTCCATTTCGTATTCTGGTGGCAAATCGTCGGATTCTATCTCGGCGAGTTCTGATTCCATTTCAGATTCATCAAGCAGTGATGATGACGAGGAAGCGGAATCTACTGCAAATGCCTATGGGGAGGATATTGCCGCGGCCACAAAACGTTATGCTCTTTACCAGGCAGAGCGTGAACAATTTATGCAGGCTATTTCAAACATTGCCCGAAATCATGGGATTGCCGACTGGGAGCAAAAAAAGTTGACCTATACGGCAATGGGTAGAGGACTGAAGCAGGCAGGGATTAACGAGCAGGTTATTGGAGAGCTAGCTTATTTCAGTTCACTTGCGGGTAGTGATGATTATTCTCTGGTATTAGCAGGATATCATCAATCTTAGGCTCTGTTGACATTTTGGAGAATGGCGTTATTTTGGTTATTTTTGGCTGCAAATTGATAATATTTTTTGAAATATGAGTAACTATTCCTGCAATATATTATAAATTTTCGCTCAAAAATAACTCAAAATACCACTCATTTCCAAATGTCAACAGAACCTAGTCAAACTTTTTCTTGAAAGACGCTGAATTTCTCTGTATCGGGCGAGATGAGAGATTTTAGTAATGGCTTGATTCAATCTGCTCGCTTGTTGTTGTGTTTGGCGGTCTGTCTTTTCTGGGTAGACAGGGTGGGGGCGGAAGATGCAAAAACGCTGGATTTCATCTATGTTAACGCCAATACAGGTGAAGCCGCAGGTGGGCATACGGCAATACGTTTGGGTACAACTGTCTTTCATTTCCAGTTTTTTCCTGAAGGCAGATTCCTTTTGGTGCGCGAATCCTGGTCCCATTTTCGTTATGTCTATAATGAGCTTCGTAATCGCTCTATCTTCATTTCCCGAATTCCTTTGACACCTTCGGTGTACAACAAAGTCAGAAATAATTTCACCAATTTGCTCATAGAGCAACAGCAGGATCTGGATCAACTGCAGCGCGCCGAAGATCAGCGGTATTTATTGGCACAATTAGTTGATGGTGCAATGCAGCTTGAGCTTGAGACAGTGGGATTATTCGATCGTGAAAGTACTGAAAATGTTGATATACGTAGTCTGCATCAAGCAATTCGAAAACAGCTTGGTGACAATTATCTTTCATCTGAGCGACAAAAGGTCGAGACAAGACTTGCCAATCTGGCTGTTGAG
>JAJFJI010000154.1 GCA_021774205.1 Nitrosomonas sp. | reverse complement strand
AATTGTGTACTTAATTGTTTTAATTCGTTCTTATCGTATACATCCTTGAGGTTGACAATTTCTTTTTTCAGCCCCACATGACCGGCAACACTATGTTCAGTAATCGGCAGTTTTAGATCCTGGAACGAATCAAGCCCGGTTTTTACTCTGGAGGTAATACATGTTTTATCGTCACTGAGCGAATAAATCGTCAATCGATCCGCATTGAACAATGCACAGATTTCTTTACTTACCTCTAAGATGATTTCATCAATATCGCTGGCAGCGTGTATTTTATTGGTCACAATCTGCAGATTCTTGGAAAAATCCAGTTCGTGACTCATATCGGAAATATTTTTTTGCGTTGATTGTGCAGCAATTACAGTACTCATGGCAACACCTCGTCCAGGATCACTAAAATTCAAATAACTGATTATTCATCAACCTGCGCGGATTAAATTTCCCGGCGCATGCTTGTATCTCACGCATAGTTAACTCCGCCTCACCCCGTTTCAAATGCGTGATATATATCTCAACATCTTGCTCAAGTTTTTCCAGCTCCTCCGCCAGCATGCTGGGACACAAGTGCTTTGACCGAATAGCAATATCTTTTTTCTGATTACAAAAAGCGGTCTCTATAATTAAATAACGGAAGTTTTCGATTTTATTGAGAATTCCCCACAAAGCATTATTAGTGGTGGTATCACCCGTAAACACGAGACTTGCCTGACCGGAGTCAAGCTGAAAGCCAACTGCCGGTACCGTATGATTTGCTGGTAATGGCGTAATTTTACGCCCTTGCAGGTCAATCGTTTCCCCAATAGAAATTGATTCGTACCGCATATACGGTGTTCGGCTATTTGGAATTTGAGAGAAGTCAGGCCATATCGCCCAGTTGAACAAATGTTGTTTTAAAATTTCTAAGGTTGGGTGGGTGGCATATATCGTGATTGGTTTATCACGCACGCATCCAACCGTATCAACCAAAAAAGGAATGGAAACCACATGATCCAGATGTGAGTGGGTAATAAAAATATGGTCGATATACATTAACTTGTCGAAATCTAATTCACCCACGCCGGTACCAGCATCAATCAAAATATCTTCGTCCAGCAACATGGATGTTGTGTGGGAACCGCTTCCAATACCACCACTACAACCCAGTATTTTTAGTTTCATTCTTTCACCCTCGCCCAAGTTTCGTTCTATTTGAGCACCAGGACCGGTATACCTGAAAGCTTAATCAACTTTCTTGCCACAGAGCCTAACAACAAGCTTTTAACCGCTCCTAGCCCTCGCGCACCAATGGCAATCTGATCGAAGAAGCGCTCTTTTGCAAACTGGACCATCATTTCTGCTGGATCAGCCACAGTAATATGATACTGACATGACAGCCCAGCTTGATTTAATAATTCACGTGCATTTTGCAGCTTTTTCATGCCATTCTCCTGGTGATATTGCTGAATGGTTTCCCTATCAATAAACATGGATATATCGCCATGCAAGGGCAATTGAACATTTAACAAATGTATTTCCGGTGTTTCCTTATACCAATCGAGCAATTGAATAAAGTCTGCAACCGCTTTATCTGAAGCGGCGGAACCATCGATTGGCATAAAAATCTTTACCATGAAATATTCTCTTATATAATTTGTCGGTTGCAGCCTATTAATTAGTCATGATTAGTCGATTTATCGGTGTGATTAACTAGATCTATAATTGGCACCGCCTTTGTCCGCATCCTTGTCGCCAACCATTTACCAACCATTACCACGGTCAACATTGTACAAACTGGCATTCGCATTAACCCATTCCTTAGTGACTGCATCTGTTACCGCCATATCGCCGACAGGCCAATGCAATAACCACGGCATTACGCCACCTAGCACAATATCGATGGCAATGATTTGCAATACTGCGATCCAGAATTGTGGATCATCAAACTCATGTATTATTTCCTTGATTTATGCCACTTTATTTTTTTACTTTATCCCGATAAATTGCAAAATTTCACTTTTCTGCCTTATTGCATCACGATAACCCATCTCAATTAGTGCCTGGCAAAATGGCGCCTCAAAAAGCACATAACTCAATAACGTTGATCCATTTGGTCCCATGGCACCTACAGCACGATATAAAAAACGCATAACAGTTGGTAGCGTTTGCGCATACTGCTGAGCAATTTCATTGATTTCTTCACTGGGCGTGATCATCATCGATTCAACTGGACGCAGAAATGTATTATGTTCTTTTAATGTATTAGGTGGAATTAACGAAAGCGTTTTATTAATGCGTCGCAAACGCTCTAAGTCAACTTCCAAACTATCAATAAAAATACTACTTAAAGCATGGCCTGCAATCTGCGCTAATGGGGGATAATTTGATACTTTGACACGACTGGGCAAAGCATCCGCCATTTTATGCACACCAATAATCATTACTTTTTCCGCTCCCAAATGTAACGCCGGACTAATCGGCGTCATTTGGCGCATCGAGCCATCGCCAAAATACTCACGATTAATTCTGACTGCAGGAAATATAAATGGAATTGCAGATGAAGCCATGAGGTGGTTCACGCCAATCCGAGATGCAACACCAACACGTTGTGCTCTTTTCCAGGGCGCTACACTTTTAGCGGCTTGGTAGAATGTAACCGATTGCCCTGATGTGTAACCCCATGCGGTTAAACCCAGCGCATGCAGCGCGCCGGAACGGATATTTTTTTGAATGGCGCGAAATGGAAAACGGTGCCCAATCAACTTTCCCAATGGTGAGTTATCCAGCAATGAAACGGCTTGCTGTTTACCGAATTCACTTGATATCAAGGAAAGCAAGCATCGCCCGGTATTATTCAACACTCCAATAAGATCAGAACGATAAATCTGGTTAACGTGAAAATTCGCCCATACCGCTTCCAGCTGACGCACACCTTCATGAAAATAATCGGCAGAAACAGCAAGACCGGTGGCATTGATTGCACCGGCTGAAGTGCCACAAATAACAGGAAAGGGGTTATGCGTAGTATCTGGCAATATTTCAGCAATTGCTCGCAATACACCCACCTGGTAGGCGGCACGTGCGCCGCCCCCCGTTAGCACAAGCCCAACTTTTGGAATGTTTAGGTTCGTCTTTTCTTCACTCACTGACAACCGACTCTGCCTGCACTTTTTCCAATGCATCACGCAAAGTCTCTTCAGGTAAATTATTTAGCGCATTTGATAGCACTTTTGCCGCTTCACAAACATCATCCGGTAATATACTACTATCCAGTTCCGCAACAAATACTGCAGCCGCACCCGTCACAGCTAGCAAACTTTGACGTTCATTCATCAAGATTTCCATCTCGGCGCGCAACATTGAAGTTTCTTGTTCTTCTAGAGAATTACGAGGCATAGTCCTATCCTAATAATAAGTTACTGTGAGCATCATCATACGCAATATACCAGAATCTGAAAGTACATAAATTTTGAACTCTCTGCTGTTTA